>NZ_CBDDRA010000036.1:0-47852 GCF_965232925.1 Tumidithrix helvetica PCC 7403 | reverse complement strand
GATCTCTCTTGTACAGGCTTCTAGTCTTTCTTTGTCTTCTGGACTCATTGTTTTATAGGGCTTAACTTTGATCGATTATCCCACTCTGCTTTGCTAAGTATTTCTACTTATTACCTAATTGAGATGCTCCCTATCTCATTATTCTTTTGCACAATTTCGTGCAGGATAAGAACAGATTCTCTAGCGTCATTTTCTAAAACTTCAAGTTCCCATATTGCTCTTTGACAGATTTTATTGTCACTATTTTTAAAATCCTCCAATACTTTGATTAGCTCTTGTACTAGTGCTTTTCGATTCTCCTTCAATATTTCGATTACAGCCTCAAATGCCTCTATGCGAACATCTTCGCTAGCATCCATTGAAAATCTAGCCCGTAAATCTTCAATAGCCTCTAAAGCACTACTCTTCCATCTTTTCAGTGAAATTGCTGAAGCTTTTCGTACTTCTATACTACTGTTCTTCAAAAAAAATGTGATTTCAGCAACCGGAACCATTTGGCCTTCAATTCTCGAAATCGTCTCAATGGTATTCACCTTTACTAAGTCGAACCTTTTTCTTTCTTCTTGATTCAGGGATTGGCGATCTTGGTAAGCGTCTAATAAATTCTTTAGTGTATAAATCTTAGGCAAAGCTGATTCAGCCAAATTTTCTAGAATAGCAAAACTATTCAAGGCAGCAATAACTTGCTCGAACCTTTCCAAAATCTTCTGAGTATTTTCTGGATTCATTGGGATGTAGTGAAACACATCCAAAAATATCTCATCAACAGGAATTGACTCTTCTTTAATTCTTGCAATCGCAATTTTACTACTATAACGAACAGGCAAAGCCTCACCTTCAAATGTACTAGCTTCTAATTCTGGTATTGCATCTTTTGCATCCTTTCCAATTTCACCAAGGCTTTCTGCTGCCTGTTTCCGAACTTCCCAATTACTGTTTTGATATAACTGTTTGACTAATTCACGAATATTTGCTGGCTCTTTTTCAATTGATACAATTGCCTTTAATTCGCTAATACATACTTCTATTTTTGTTTCGCAATTAGGGACGATCAGAGCACGAAAATTAGATACTCTATCCACTAAGTATTTGATAGCATCTTTTGCCTCATCACCTAAAGATCCAAGTTCTTCTGCCGCTGTTTGTCGCGTTCTCCAGTTAGGGTTAGAGAGTTGTTCAATGAGTTGAGAGACTTTCTCTGAAGGCATAGGATTTTAAGGTACTGTTAGTCTTAACGATTGCAAAAATATGGCGAATATAAACTAATTGTATAACAATCATTTCAAATCTAATACTAACCCACCCAGCAAAGCCGTTGCTGCTGCCACATTACTTTTTACGCCGCGATCTCTAATCTCATCAGTTGTGCCACTGACCTTTATGTTTCTTCACGATTATTTGTTTGGCTCAACTCTGTAAAGGGCAATAATCTCTCAAATTTTTGAAAGACGTCAGTAGGTTGTTCCCAGAGTCTGATTGCATCAAACTCATGATGGGTGGTAGCTAACATGAAAATGGACAAGGGATAGTGGAAGACGGCAATATCTTCGCTAATGCGCTTTCAGGTGTGGAAATTATGGAGTCAGGGAATCTGACGATTCGACAGAGTAGGATTAACTGCAATGAAAATTGGGCTATCCAATTGCATACCAATGGCAAAGGAACTGTGGAAAATTGTGATTTGATAGGCAATAAGCGCGGGGCTTTTGATATCGGATCTGGGTCGCAAATACAGCGCAGCAACAACAAAACCTAAGAGGCAGAGAGTATTGGCAATTCTTTATGTTTTGAAGCAGATGATAAGATAGCGATGGGTGATGTGACGAATATCGATTAGCTCAAAGAGAAAACTGATGGTACAAGTCCCTGAGAAAACCTTGACGATCGCTGAGTTTCTGCAACTACCAGAGACTAAACCTGCGACGGAATATATTAACGGTCAACTTTTTCAAAAGCCGATGCCACAGGGAAAACATAGCAAATTACAAGGACGAATTGTAACGGTAATTAACGAAGTGGCTGAAAAAGCGCAAACAGCCTTAGCCCTTCCAGAACTGCGCTGTACCTTTGGTGACAGGTCAATCGTACCCGATATTGCTGTATTTACATGGAGCCGAATTCCGTTAGATCGAGAGGGAGACATTGCCAATGCGTTCAACGCACCACCTGATTGGACAATTGAAATTCTGTCTCCAGACCAAAATCAGTCAAAAGTGACAGCCAATATCTTGTATTGCCTCAAGTTTGGTTGCCAGATGGGATGGTTGATCGACCCCAATATCAAATCTGTTTTGGTCTATCCATCAGGGCAACAACCAGAATTTTTACAAGAGTCAGAGGATGTTCTCCCTGTTCCTAACTTTTTGACCTCATTACAACTGACCGTCGGCGATTTGTTTAGCTGGTTAAAACCTGGAACCTTTTAGTCGAGCATAGAACTGCGATTCTATCAGTTGACTCTGCTAGCAAGAAAACGATACCAATCGTAGGCGATCGCGATATCCGTAAAAGGAATCTGAGAGATCTCACCCGATCGCGCTACAAGTTCGATCGCTATATCCTTCGCTTTGGTTGGCAGTTCCACTTGCGAACCCTCTGGCAAATCCTGAATTGGAACTTCTATAAGCTTGCGATCTAACTTCAGGCGAACCTGCTGAAGGTCGGGCAAATTCACGGATTTGAGCGCGATCGGTTCTTTTCTGGTGGGCTTGCCCCATGTGAGGCGATCGCCCTTTTGTCCTAGCACCGCGTAAATATCAAACTTATGCCGCTCAAACTGAGTTGCCCATTGCTTATAGGCTTCTATTTTTTGATATTCATTCCATCCCGACCATGCTAACCAAATAAATATACTTAGCAGGGGCAGCCATAAAAGTCCGCGTTCCATAGGTAGTTATCAGCTTTCAATTTTCAGTTCTCGGCTATGGGGAATGGGTAATCGATAATTGGCGGCTTCCTCTAAGTTATTGGCTTCCATCTCGTTCATGCTATCTAAATTTTTCCAGATTAGATTTAAGAGAATATCCAGTCCTTTTTGAGCTGCTGCCGAAATAATAATGGGCTTACTTGGGAACTGAGAAGCGATCGCTTCGACTTGTTCGGGTTCCACTGCATCGAGTTTGTTGAGCACGAGGATCTGCGGCTTTTCAGATAAACCATGCCCATAGGCATCCAATTCGCTCTGAATGGTGTGATAGTTTCCCAACGGATCTTCGGCGGTCATATCTACCATGTGTAACAAAAGGCGAGTGCGTTCGACATGGCGCAAAAAATCATGCCCTAAGCCAATCCCCATCGCAGCGCCCTCGATTAATCCTGGGATATCGGCAAAAACGACACCATCGCCGCTAGGTTTCGATACTACGCCCAAGTTAGGTACAAGCGTGGTAAAAGGGTAGTCGGCCACCTTCGGACGGGCTGAAGAGACCACAGAGATGAGCGTGGACTTCCCAGCATTGGGCAACCCAATAATGCCGACCTCAGCAATCAGCTTTAGTTCTAAACGCAACTCAAATTCTTCCCCTTCTAAGCCTGGGAGCGCGTATTCGGGGGCGCGATTGCTATTGCTCAAAAAGTACTTATTGCCCATGCCGCCCTTGCCACCCTTGGCAACGACAAAGGTTTGACCGTGTTCGGTCAGATCGCCCATGACTTCTTCGGTTTCAGAATTAATTACGACGGTGCCGCAGGGAACCTTGATGACGCGATCGCTTCCCCTGGCACCTGTCATATTACTCGTGCCGCCGCGCTTACCGTCATCGGCTTTATAGATCTTTTGAAAGCGCAAATCTAGGAGGGTTTGCAAGTCGCTCACAGCCAGAAAGATCACCGAGCCACCATTGCCACCATTTCCCCCAGAAGGTCCTCCTGCGGGTACGTATTTTTCGCGTCTAAAGGCAACGAGACCATCTCCTCCTTTGCCACCTTTAACGTGAATTTCGACTTGATCGATAAACTGCATACCTTAGGACTATAAATGGAATAAAAATTTTCACCAGATACCATCCTAAGCAAAATCTGACGAAAACAGTTGCTTAAGTTAAGATTGGGTGTAATTTATGCGGGGATCTTAACGGGAAATATTGCCCGATCGCACCCAGCCTATTTCTTTGGTGGTTTCCTGACGAATATAAACCCACTCGCGATCGGGGGTTTCTTTGAGGACAGATATTTTGGCGTTGTAATCGGCACCGCCAACCCTAGGAGCTGACTGGCTAGGTTCGGATCGCAAAACCAATCCCATACTGGCATTTACTTTGCCAGCATATTTGACGTCAGCAGCAGGCGTAGCTTTTGCCACTAATTGGGGTTTGGCTAAAGGCGAAGGTTTAATTGCAGCGATCGGCAATGTTGGTTTGGGCGGTGACTTAATATCATTCGCAAATTTCGGGCGTTGGGGCGGTGTATGGTAGGGCACAATCACATACTTCCAAGTAGCGAACCCGATCGCAAGAATAAGACCAGCACTGAAAGCCAAGCTAACACTAGATTTAGCAGTATCTGGGAATCTCATCAGTCAATACACCTATCTCGTTACATATCTGATAATTCGTTCAACTATCTCAACAGCAGACCCTTTGGATCGTTTTGAGATAGTTGACTGAATAGATTAACCTATGTTGGCGGATTTAGCACAACAAAAAATTTACTTAAAAAGCCATGAGTTTTATTACAAGATGTTAAGCTGACTGGCTCAACCAAAGCTTGAAATCGCCGAAATAAAGCGTTTAGCAATTAGCTGTAAGGGGCTCAGCCTCGTACGCTAATTTTTCCAATGCGATCGCTGAGCCATCACGCACCCAAACAATTTGTTTGATCCCCCGCGATCGGGCATAGTCTCTCACCAATTGCTCTGAGCGAAATGCTAGCTCTAGCTCCACAGATGGACGTTCGACAGAGGCGCGTAATTCGGCAGCACGAACAAAAGCGTTATGCGTTGCCTGTGGGGTACAGGGAACCACCAAATAATCAGTGGTTTGGGTGGTTTGGGGTAATGTGGCAAGTAAAACTTGGTGCAAATCCTCCATATTTAAGCAAAAGCCAATACTGGGGTATGCGATCCCCTGAGGATGGTAGACCCCTAACAAGCGATCGTAGCGCCCACCTTGAGCGATTACATGGTTATCACAAACTACTTCAAACACAATGCCCGTGTAATAGTCAAATGTTTGAATTAAACTCAGATCTAAAACCAGCACATTCGCAAAACCAGCAGATTCCAACAGATCGACCAAAGATTTAACGTGGTTGATTTCGTTGCTTAACGCAGATGCCCAAGCAAAGGTTGACAATCTCGCTAAAACGTCTTGGGGACGACCGCGCAGGTCAATCAATTGCAAAGCCCTTTCTTTGACCGAATCTGGAATCTCTAGGTTCTCTAGCTGAATTCGATCCAAATGAGCTAAGCAATGACGAATTTTTTCACGATATTGCGATGGAAATGTCTCAATTAGCGTCCCAGTTAGTCCAGCATCTCCTAGGATCACCTGCCAATTCGTCAGTTCAACCTGCTTGAGACACTCAGCCAAGAGCAGCAAAATCTCACCGTCAGCCAGTAAACCTGCGCCACCCAGTAACTCTACGCCTGATTGGTAATACTCTTGCAGACTCGCCAACAATGGTGAGCCTGACTCGCTTTTGCGTCGAAAGACATTGGCACTGTAGTAGAGCCTTTGGGGAGAGTTTGTAACTTCTCTACTTAAACGAGCAGCATAGGCACGGGCGATCGATGCGGTGAGTTCGGGTCTGAGACCTAAAACGTCCATCCCACTGCCATAGAGTTGAATTACGGACTCGGGTTGTACAGTACCGCCTGCTGTCAGTGTTTCTAGTCGTTCGAGGGTTGGTGTGATGATTCTCTGATAACCCCATGATTGAAATACGTTTTGCAAACGACTCTCAATCCACCGCTTTTGAGCGACATCTAGCGGCAATAAATCTTTGGCTCCGATCGGAAGCTGATGCACCATGTGTTTTTGTTACGCTTTACACAAGAATCCTAGATCGATTTCGCCACCAATTGATTCCTCAAGCTAAGGATCTTTCTTGCGATCTTTTCGATCGGGCGTGCGCAAGCCTAATAATCCAAAAAACCAGCCTTTGGGGGCGTCAGCTTTTTTAGGCTCAGTTTTGGAATTTGCTGTACTGCCTTTATTCAAACTACTCATATACTGTAGGGCTAAAGGCTCCTTGGGGTTCAGTTTGAGTGCTTGCTGAAAACTCAGTTTTGCCATACTGGGTTGGTTAATATTTTTATAGACGGCTCCTAACATTGCCATACATTTACTGTCTTTGTTATTAAGCTGAATAGCAATGCGAAGCTCCCGCAGTGCCTGCAACCATTGTCTTTGGCTCATATACTCTTCTGCCATAGCCACGCGTGTCGCAAAACTTACTTCAGACTGAGGGTTTAGCGGAAATTGTTCTCGCGACTGAATAAAAGTTTCATCTTGTTTCGATCCCGCCAGATTAGGGGTTTGGCTTTGTTTTTGGTTATAGGTAGAGGGTTTAACTTGAGCGTTAGTTGGTGGTTTGGCTTGAGAAATCTGAGGAGTTATTTGCTGCTTAGCAGGGGGCTTGAAAGGTGAGGTTTGAATAATCGTTTCATCGCCCGTTTGAAAGATCGTTCGATCGTCATCATTACTACTGTTACTACTGACTCGATCTTTAGGGCTAGCGTAGGTTAAAACGCTCGAAAAATCTGGATCGCTAAACCGATAACCCTCTTTGTACAAAATGTAAACTAGGTTCAGTTCGCTCAACTGAGCGGTGTATTCCAAAATCGTATCGAGGGACGTATACTGGCGCTCGGCAACATTAAAAACTAATTTTTCATAGGCGGCTTCGCTAGGATTAAGCAACAGTTGTTTGGCGATCGCAGACTTAATACCAATGTTGCGCACCTTCTGCATGAGCCGCTTTGCCAATAGTTTAAAAATTGCACGGTAAGCTTCTCGATCTCTTTCCTGCATGAGTATGTCATAGGCAGGGTTAACCAGTTTTGCAAGGTACTGCGTGGCAATTTCTTTCTCTTGAGGAGAAAACCCGTAAATGTCAGGGTGTAAAACCTTGGCGATGCCTATATACATTTGGCGGATTAGGTAGACATCCGCCGTGATGGGAACGCCTAATGCCGCATAGTAATCATGGTTAAACTGACTAATCCCTCGATCAATCCGAATAATGATTGGCGAGTTCGTCAGTTGCTCTTTCTCCATGCCTAACAGCTAGTAACAACGATTAACCTATCCTAACCCTAAAGTTCTAGAAACAATAGTGACACTTTGCGATCTAACCATGAATAGTTTGTACGATCGCAAACTTGTCCCACTGTTTATGAGCCACCACCCAGCCAACCAAAAAATCCACCTTTTTCTGACTTTTTTGCTTTGGCATCAGCGTCTTTGGCTAGGTTGAGTTGTTTGAGATATTGCAATGCCAGCGGTTCTTGCGGGTTAAGTTTGAGCGCCTGCTGAAAACTGACTTTTGCCATGCTATTTAAGTTTTGCTTTACATAGACCAAACCAAGCAAGGCATGACACTTGCTGGAAGTTGGTTCAAGTTGTAGAACAGCCCGCAATTCTTTAAGAGCAAAAGCCCATTGCTTTTGCTCGATATATTGTTCTGCCAGATGAATTTGCTGTTTCGCTTGATTGCGATCGCTACCTCCGCTATTCCCTGTTGTTTTATTTACAGGAGCATATACTTCAGATGCTGTAGAACGATAGGAAGAAGTAGATGGCTTGTATGCAGAATGTTGTGAAGAATTGGGTTGAGAAACCGAACTGTTACTCGTGGAAGAAGTTGAGGCTTCGATCGAGCTACCCACAGTCGGACTGCTAACAGCAATGATGGGTGGAGCAAAGGGTTTATAACCAGATTGAGCTAAAACATAGACGAGGTTTAATTCGCTCAATTGCCCTGTATATTCCAAGGCTTTATCGAGAACCTGATATTGTTGTTCGGCAAGCGATCGCACGGCTTTCTCATAATTCAGATCGTTTGGTGCAGCAGCTAGCAAACGCGCAACTTCTGACTGGGGTTCTAAGCCCTCACCTCTTTTCATCAAACGCTTGACGATTAGCTTCAGTAACGCTTGATATTCGACGCGCTCGCGTTCTTGCATGAGGGTGTTGTATGCAGGACTAACGAGTCTCGCTAGGTAAAGACTAGCGAGATCGCTTTCTTGTGGCGATTTCCCATAGACATCGGGATGTAAGATTTTGGCTATATTGAAATAGCGCTTGCGAATTTGAGAAGCTTCAGCATGAACAGGTAAACCCAGCACTGCGTAGTGATCGCCTAAGCTATATTTGCCAATCCCCAAATTAACTTTGAAAGCCTGTGCTTGGTGTATCATGGCGAACTTCCTGTCTATCTAAACGTAGGGAGTATCTCGATCTAGTGGGATATATATCCTACTATGCGAGGTTTTAATTTACTAACATCAATTAAACCTATTAGCGATCTTTTAAAAAAAAATTACAATCTTTTGCGGTTATACAAAAGTTACCCATTTGTTATCCAAAAGTTATCTAGAAGAGGAATCGAAAGTCATTGAACCTGTTAAAACAGTGTAAATGCGAGCCCTCCTTAGATGTCGGTAGTTCTCCCTACTGTCCACCCAACCAGCCGAAAAAACCACCCTTTTTATTAGTGTCTTTCTTATTCGTATTTGTATGGGTCGTCGCTTGCGAAGATGCACCTGTATTACCCAGTTGACTCATATACTTAAGCGCGATCGGTTCTTGTGGATTTAACTTAAGCGCTTGCTGAAAACTAACTTTCGCCATGCCTGCAAGCTTTTGATTCACATAAACTACGCCCAAAAGTGCATGACATTTACTGTTATTGCAATCAATTTGGATGGCACTACGAAGCTCTTTTAAAGCCGATGACCATTCTTTTTGAGAAATGAAAAGTTCAGCCTGTCTAATATTTTGCTGGATTGAGCTACCTCCGTTACTAGCTGCTGAATTACTAGCTGCTGAATTGGCAGAATCTTGGTTCGTCCGATTTGACTGGGTAGAATTGAACTGACCCGAGCCAGTTGTTCTTGACTGTGTTGAACCTGTTGAGCCAGTCTGCGTAGATTTAGACTGAGTGAAACCAGTCGAATCCTTACCTGTATTTGGATTAGAGCTTGTGTTTGTGCTACTAGTCTGACGATTGCCAAAGCTACTATTAGAACCAGATGTGTAATTTTTAGATGTGTAGTTAGGCGTCTGAATTGCGGTTGTATCTCCATGGCTCGGAGATTTTGCTACTTCAGGGGTAAGAGGCTTGTACCCTTCCTGAACTAAGACGTATACTAAGTTGAGTTCGCTGAGTTGGGCTGTGTATTCTAGGATTTTATCTAGTTGCTCGTATTGAATTTTGGCAATCTCTTGCACTGCCTGTTCGTAACTAGAGACTGTCGAAGTCTGCAAGAGTTTTTTAGCAACCTCAGACTGTGGGGTAAATTTCTGATTGCGTTTCATCAATCGCTTTGCCAGCAGTTTGAGAATCGCTGAATATTCTGTACGTTCTCGCTCTTGATTTAGGACGTTGTAGGCAGGGTTAACAAGTTTAGATAGATATTGCCCTGCAATGACTTTTTCGTCTGGCGATCGCCCAAAAATGTCAGGATGTAGATTTTTGGCGATGGTCAAATAGCGTTTACGCACCAATGCAGCCGTTGCCGTAACAGGTAGTCCCAAAACAGCATAGTAGTCATTAAAATCATATTGACCAATACCGCGATCGATGCGGAATGTTTTGGGCTGTTGCACCATCTGTTTCTGTGCCTTGAAATTAGAACAAGATACTTTAACTTACCCACCAAGGCTTCGGCGGCAATCTCAATAACTTAGAAATTTCACACAAATTAGAAATTTCTAAAGTTATCAGAAATTTAAATTGTGCATATTTGTACCACATCCTACCCCAAATTCTAATGTTATTAGTATTATTAGCCACACAAACTTAACAGAGCTGTTTCAAGATCGATTAATCCTGATAGGAGCGATGCCATGCGATCGCCAGCGAAATTTAAGTAGAAGCAGAATATCTGAAATGCGCCCTCCGCCTGGCTAGTCGATCTAGCAACTATGAACGTAAGGAATTGCATGAGATTTGTGGAGATCTAACTTTAGAGATGTCATCACGATTTGAGATGAGAATGAGTAGGTATCGAGGATTCATCTTACATCAATGGAATGGAATATCGGAAAGTAGAAAAGAGAGAAAAAAGAAGCACCGACAAAAATGGGAGAAATCACAACCAAGGGAAAGATTTTTGAATGACCTTTGACGAGATTGAGCCATTTTGACAATGTTCTTCGAGATTATGAGATCTTCATATTTACTGAAAAGTATAGATCTTAGGAGGATTTCGTTGTTCCAAAATGCATAGATTCTTAGCTATGTATTTTTGTCGATCCATTATATTTCCCCTCCTCTCCTTGTGTAATGAACAAAGTATGGTAGGTGACTAATTCTGTTAGTGAAAATGGCACAATTTCACAAACTCAAGAAATTGCAATGTTACTTATATTTAAGATTAGTTGTACTTATTAACAAAATATTAAAGCTCTTTAACAACTGTTTGTTCAGTTCTGTTTATGTGACACATAAATTATTTCATTGCCTCATTTTTGAGCAAAAAAAACTTAGCAAAATGCCAATTCTTAGGTAAATCTACTTAGGATTTCTCAGGGTTTCTGCAGTTCCAAAATAACTTAAAACCCTTTTCAAGTAAGGGGTTTAGCTTACTAAAAGCGTCCGATCTCTTCGTGGAATTTCATCATAATCTCTTGTCAATTTAGCCAAAGAATTTGCAAAGATAACTAACGTAGCGATCGCTCATTCTATGTTTAAATTAAAAGCATCGATCAGAATTTAATTGGTTCCCTGACTTACTAGGATCAACCTGTACAAGTTCTATCCATCGGCTCGGATTTAGAAAATCTGATTGGTTGGTTAAAACAGACTGGTAAAATCAGACTTAAAATTAGCAAATGGTTTTGTTTGCTCAAAATACAGTTCAAGATGCAGTAGTTCAAGACACAAGTACGGTAGTGGTCAAGGTAGTAAATTGCAAAACTACTCAAATCACACAGCCTTACTGAATGCCTTGCTGACCTTAGATAACTTGAAAGTCTTTTTAAAGGCTATAGAGATTCTGCTTAGTCTTAAAAGCTATCAGTGCAAATCTAAAAAATTTACACCAAGCCAGAAATAAAAATCTAAATTCGACCTATCACTTGCTTGTGTCAGTGCTGCCTAAGGCTGCCCAAGTTTAACAAAGCCATCGTTTATCTAACCTCTTAAGGAGACCCAAATGTCTTACTCGCAAACACAAACTCAGTCTAAATCTGGGTACCAAGCGGGCGTTCAAGATTACAAATTAAAGTACTATACTCCCGATTACACCCCCAGAGATACAGATATTCTGGCAGCATTCCGCTTCAGTCCTCAGCCAGGCGTGCCTCCTGAAGAAGCCGCAGCAGCTGTTGCCGCAGAATCTTCGACAGGTACTTGGACAACTGTATGGACAGATTTGTTGACCGACCTCGATCGCTACAAAGGTCGTTGCTATGATGTGGAATCCGTTCCCAACGAAGACAACCAATTTATCGCTTACATCGCCTATCCTCTCGACTTGTTCGAAGAAGGCTCTGTAACCAACCTATTGACTTCATTGGTGGGTAACGTATTTGGTTTCAAAGCCCTACGTTCTTTGCGTTTGGAAGACATTCGCGTCCCCATTGCTTACCTCAAAACATTCGAAGGACCTCCCCACGGGATTCAAGTTGAGCGCGACAAGTTAAACAAATACGGTCGTCCTCTCCTCGGTTGCACGATCAAACCAAAGCTCGGTTTGTCTGCAAAGAACTACGGTCGTGCCGTGTATGAGTGCTTGCGTGGTGGTCTTGACTTCACTAAAGACGACGAAAACATCAACTCTCAGCCTTTCATGCGCTGGCGCGATCGTTTCCTCTTCGTTCAAGAAGCGATCGAAAAAGCACAGGCTGAAACGGGTGAAGTTAAAGGTCACTACCTCAACGTTACCGCTCCTACCTGCGAACAAATGCTCGAACGCGCTGATTTTGCGAAAGAAATCGGCACACCGATCATCATGCATGACTTCCTAACTGGTGGTTTTACTGCTAACACAACTCTCTCGAAGTGGTGCCGTCGTAACGGTGTATTGCTACACATTCACCGTGCGATGCACGCTGTTATCGACCGTCAAAAAACTCACGGGATCCACTTCCGCGTACTTGCTAAGTGCCTACGTATGTCTGGTGGCGACCACCTACACTCTGGTACGGTTGTGGGTAAACTCGAAGGTGAAAAGGAAATCACCATGGGCTTCGTTGACCTCATGCGTGAAGATCACATCGAGCAAGATCGCTCTCGTGGTATCTACTTTACCCAAGACTGGGCTTCTATGCCTGGTACGATGCCTGTGGCTTCGGGTGGTATCCACGTATGGCACATGCCAGCACTCGTTGCCATCTTTGGTGATGACTCCTGCTTGCAGTTTGGTGGTGGCACACTAGGTCACCCATGGGGTGCAGCTCCTGGTGCAGCAGCTAACCGCGTTGCTTTGGAAGCTTGTATCCAAGCACGTAACGAAGGCCGTAACCTATGGCGTGAAGGTGGAGATGTTCTCCGCGAAGCTGGTCGTTGGTCACCTGAGTTGGCTGTAGCTCTGGAACTCTGGAAAGAGATCAAGTTTGAATTTGAAGCAATGGATACCCTCTAATCGATGGGCTTAGGTTAGGGTCTGTTAGTATAAATACTTATTTTATCAATAGCCCTAACCTTTCACTCTTGGTCGATCAAGCCTATGAATATCAAGCGCACTACCAAGTCCACAGCGAGTATGCTCATAAACTATTTGACCTATGAAGCTGTGAAGACGGTTTCTGAGCAGTTGCAAGAAACAGATTTGTTAAAAGCTCACTGGTTCAACCAATTCTCATCGCGCGAGAAAATTCAGAATGGCGATCTCTACATTCAAGAATTACTTGAAGTTCACCAAGAGTTAGCTTTTCGAGTGATGACCGTTAGAGAGCATCTCGCCAATGAAATTTTAGATTTCTTGCCTGAGATGACTCGAACGGGTATCCAACAATCAAATATGCAGCATCGATGTCAGCACCTCGAACGCATCATGAGCGTTCAGGCGACACAGGGGTATGCGGAATGCGAGGATCTAGAAACTAATTTAGATAGCGATTCAACCAGCGATTCAAATCAAGAGTTAGATTCTGACAGCGATCGCACGACCACCTAATTTCGTTCTATTCATCACTGTAATCACGAGAAAATAATGCAAACTTTACCTAAAGAGCGTCGTTACGAAACGCTTTCCTACTTGCCACCCTTGAGCGATGCTCAAATCACTCGTCAGATCGAGTACTCCCTCAAGCAAGGTTTCTACCCAGCGATCGAGTTTAACGAAAACTCTGACCCTGCTGTCCACTACTGGACTCTGTGGAAGTTGCCTATGTTTAACGCCAAAACTCCTCAAGAAGTTTTAAGCGAAGTTCAAGCTTGCCGTTCTAGCTATCCTGGTAGCTACATCCGTGTTGTTGGTTTTGACAACATCAAGCAGTGCCAAGTGCTGAGCTTTATCGTGCACAAGCCCAACACTCCTCGTTACTAATGCTAACTGTGCGCTGACTTTAACGTAGCTGCACGATCTGTAAATTGTTAATCTTGGGAAAAATTAGAGGTAGTGTGGTTCATACCATGCTGCCTTTAGTTTTTTATTGTGTTTTTGAGCTAGATATGGACACTAGGACTTGGACGAAATGTGAATATTCCTGAAGATTTAGAAATCAGTTTGGGGTTGTCAGAGTCTTTGCGGGCTGAGGCAGCCGAGATGTTTTACGAGGCATTTGGTCAAAAAATTCGACCCCAGTTTGGCTCTAAAGAAAGTGCAATAGCTATTTTTCGCAAAGCGATCGATCCCGAGCTGACGATGGTGGCGCTTTGTCAAGATCGATTTGTGGGGCTGGCAGGCTTGCGCTATGATGATCGCAGCTTTTTACAGTTTAATCTCTCTATTTTTACCGAAGAATTAGGGACGATCAAAGGAACGCTCAGTTTCTTTCTATATACCTCGTTTAAGCATCGTGTCAGACAGGGTGAGTTGTTTCTAGATGCGCTTGTCGTTCAAGATTCAGCTCGTGGGCAGGGTATTGGCACATTTTTGTTGCAAGAGATTTTTGAATTTGCCCGACAGAATCAGTTTGATCGGATTAGACTCGATGTTGCTGCTGCCAACTCTAGTGCCCGCAGGTTATACGAACGTATGGGCTTTACCTGTTTTAAAACTCGTAGCTATCTTTATTTACAGCGAATTGTTGGTGCTACAGCGATCGACATGATGCAAAAGCAAATGAATTGATATAATTGCTCTCACTCATAGATCCACCTGACTCTACATAAAATTTGGCGGATAAATTATGAACTTTATCAAGAAAATACCCGCACTCTCTGTATTGTTGCTATTAGTTAGCTATGCAGCATTTGGTTGGTTGCTTTCGATTCATGGTGCAGACTGGCGCATTTGGGTTGGATCGGGGGCTCTTGCTTTCGCTACGGCATGGATTTTGGCGATCGCTTGGGCTTTGGCAGCGATTCTTCTCGTTTTTCTCAAGCAGACGCAGATCCTTTTTTTGTCAATCGGAATTTCCGTGGTGTGGGCGATGTTGATGTATGTGGCGCGGGTCGAGTTACAAGCCTTTACCAACAATAAAGTTGTCAGCTTTTTTACCTTGGCAATCTTATCGGCGCTTGGTCTGGGGCTTGGCTGGTTTGCCGATTTATCCTTAATCCACAGCATTGGGGCTTCGATGATTAAGTGAAAATCTCGCCCAAAAATTGTTAAGATCCTTACGCATCAAAGTAATTCACGCATAGCGGTTTCAAAATGGTTCAATATACGCTCGCTCAAAGTCCTGAAGTTATTCTCACTGTTTCTGGTAGGGACTCTCTTAAAGCCCGCGAAAAAGCGATGGCGCAACTGATTGAACTCATGGATGAGGGAAAGTTAGACACAGATTTGGCTGATGGTTTTAGTCCTCAGCAGTTTATTGAAGTAAAGGAGCCAGCCATGACAGTCACTAGCGATCAAGATGATGCCGTAACGCAAGCAGTACAGTTGTTAAACAACTTGGCTACGCTCAAAATTAAGGTTCAAGAGCTTCGTACTGAAGCGATGAAGATCCGCGCCCAGGTCGATATTCTATTTAGCGATGCCCCTGTCAGCGAAGAAGAAATCAACAGTCTCAAAGAAGGCTTTAAGGTTTTAAAGAATTTTGCCCAATTTAATTTGCGTTACTTAGATGCGCGATCGCAGGCAGAGCAAGCCCGTATCGTTCTCGACCAAGCACTAAATGGTTCTCTTGCCGAACCTGCACCCACCAAGGTAGAGACCTCAACCTCTGAAGCGCTCCCTCAGGCAGAAGAAGTGGAGCCCCCCAATGCTGTTGATGAGGCATCCGCACAGTCCCCTGACACTGAAGTTGAGACTGAAGTTGAGACTGTCTCTGAAAAAGCACCCGAAAAAGCAACTGGAAAAGCGAAAAAGTAGTTTTTGCCAGAATCGTATCTAGTTCAAAACCTAACTCTAAAACATCGTTAGTTGCTGAGTAGGGATCTCCTGAGTTTTAGACAACTCGGGAGCAGTCTCATTCATTTTAGAAACAGGCTCAAGATCGACTTCACCACTAACTTCCCCTAGAAGTTCTCTGGCTGCAATCAATAAATCGGCTTCGCAGTTTTTTAGATCTTCGCGCGTACTGAGGTAGGCTCTGAGTGCGGCGATTGGGTCGAGGGCTTCAACCGTATTTAACTCAGCCGCACGGGTACGCGTTGATTGGTTAATGACTTCGGGTGCGATCGCATAGTTATGGGCGGATGCCAAGGCTTGATGCAATTCCCGATCGTCAATTTGGCTCAACTGTTCGGGTTTGGCTTGGTAGATTAGCCGCACCACAGCATCGGCGATTTGACTGGTGGCGATCGCTTTCAGCAAAAGTGCTTGTGGTTGTTCGCTGTCAGTAACATCGATCTCTATCGTCCGAAATGGTCGTGCGGGTAAGGGACAAAACTCAAACTTGGTTTCTCCTTTATCTACTTCGAGCCAGCAATATCCTTTTTCTTCTTTTTCTTCGCCAAAGTCTACACGCTCAATGCTGCCAGGGTAAACCACCAAGGGCTGTTGGCAAAGCACTTGATGGCGATGGACGTGTCCTAGTGCTACATAGTCAAAGGCATCTTTTGCCAATAAAGAGAGCGGAATCGTAAATCCTTTTCCTGCTGCCAAAAAACGCTCTGAGCCATAGGTAGCCGAGTCAACCATCAGATGCGCCAAGAGAATTGTCGGTAGCTTGGGATCGAGTTGTCGAATTTCGGCTTCTAAAACTACTGTGAGGCGATCGATCAGCAACTTCCCAACTTCGGTCATTGATAATCCGTCTGTTTCTTGGCGAGTGAGTAACGCCGATCGCGTCAACCAAGGCAGCGTAATAATTTGAATTGCTCCTGCCTCTGTGGAGATGCGATGGGTCTCAATGCGATCGCCGACGATAAACCCCGGTACTGCTAAACTGCGATAAATCGCTAGACTCGCGCCTCCCTGTCCTTGCGAATGCTGATCGTGGTTACCCACCAACAACACTGTAGGAATGTTGGCATCGGCAAGACGCCGAAACTGCCTTGCAAATGCCTGCTGTACAAGCGGCGGCGGCGTAGCATCTGGAAAAGCATCGCCACCAAATAAGACCAAATCCGCTGGTTCGTGAATGGCGCGATCGATGCAGAGGGTTAAGGCTTTGACAAAATCCTCAAAGCGCGTATTCAGTCCCGTCTTGGGATTTACGCGCCCATGCGTTGTACTTCCCAAATGGATATCTGATAAATGCAGAACCTTGATCGCAGCCATCGTTTATTTCCCAATTACGTACAATACCTCAATCCAAATTTTTAGGCGATGGCAAAGTCTGAGTATTCACGCATGGATGGATGATGGAACCCCACTACGATCTCTTTTTTGGAGATGCCCATGTCTTCGAGATCTTTATCGATCTCAACATCAGTATTATTTTCTTGAATCCAGATTTTTTCATCCTTGATATCAAATTGAAATACAGCATAATTAATGCGCTGGTCGCCTTCCCAGCCAATTCTCAGGAGTAGATAGTGATCTCGCTCTGAGTCGATGATCAGTTGGGTTTCGATACCTTCCTCTTGCCAAACATTGACATACCTACTTAAAAACTTACGGATGCTTTGGCGGTAGTGATTTAGTCTATCCATGATTGAATCTCCTTATTTAAGAGTTTGTAAACAAGCAGTTTTACAGGGTAAGCCTGAAGAACTTTCTGAATCAGGGTTTCTGTAAAAAAAAGATCATAAACGGGGTCGGGAACGGCTAAATAAAGGGTGCGAGTGGGATGTTTTTCTGTCAGAGCCACTTTGTAGCAAAGGTATTGCCCAAGGGCAGCATAAAAATCTGTTATTTGAGAGACATTGCCGAAACTTTTAATCTCAACCGCTATTTTTTCGGTGCCTTTCTCTGCTCCAATCAAGCTTTCTAGACCTAGATCGATCTGGACGCTAATTCTTCCAATCGAGATAGATAGGGGATCGTGAGAAATCACCCAACCTGCATTGATTAGCGTCTCTTTAACCCAGTCATGGTATCGATCTCTAGCTGACATTATTTACAACACAGGTAAGGATTAATGGAGAGCATAGAGCTGAAAGCAGGAGGAAATATAACTTTATTATAGCGATGCTCCAAACACCTCAAGATAAAGGGTTGTAGGCAAGGCAGGGTAATAATTCTCAACTTAACGTTAGCTAACGGCTAAAATCCGTTACTTAGTTTTATCCTTGCACACCCAGCGCCAGAGGGGGTGAGCTTTGCCTTGCTGTTGAATTTTTTGCACCTGTCGGATCAGCGATCGCTTCTCACGGTTGCTAATTCCCCAGAGAATTTGCGAGCTTTGCCAAACTAACGTAGCGAGGGTCATAGCAACGCAAAAAGTTATGCCCAAGAAAGCTAAACGATGGGATTGCATACTGGAGCGCACCGCTGCCCAAGTGAAATATTCAATCCAGATGGCAATATCAAAACGTAGGCTCCAAATACTTGCAGATCCAATGGTCAGCCATAAGCACAGATTAAATAGCCATCGTCCCCAAGTTTGGACGTCAATAAGCCGTTCGACTTGAGATTCAATTTGGCGTTCTAAAATTTCTTGCTCATCTTCAAACTGCATGTGTTCGTTATACAGCGTTCGTGCCTACGCTAGGAGTCTGATTGGTCTTGTTATTGCGATTGCGCCACCATGCCAATAAGATACTGGCGTTAAAAATGCTGGAATAGGCTCCAGAGAGGAAGCCGATAATTAATGCAAGCGAGAAATATTTAAGGGTCGCACCGCCAAAGATAAAGATCGCAATGAGCGGCAGTGTTGCCGTCAAGGTTGTATTGATCGAACGCGCTAAAGTTTGATTTACGGATAGGTTAACTAGATCGTTAAAGTCATGGTCTCTGCCTTGGATTTTGAGATTTTCACGAATGCGATCGTAAATAATTACGGTGTCATTGACCGAGAAGCCGCAAACCGTAAGCATTGCCACGATAAACAAGCTATCGACTTCCACACCTAGGGTTAAGCCCAGAATGGAGAAAATACCCATGGTGACAAAAATATCGTGGAACAAGGCAATCACAGCAAATATGGCATAGTCTGCCTGAAAGCGAAATCCTAGGTAGATCGCGATTCCAAGGAAAGAAATTCCTAGAGCCTGCAAGCCTGAGGTGAGTAGCTGATTGCCGATCGCGGGACCAACTCTTTCAATTTGCGATTTTTTGGGATCGATCTGCCCAAATTCTTTTAATACGGTTTCTAGTAGAGATTGTAACTCTGTGCGCTTTTCGACTTCTAGATCGCCTGTTTGTACGATTATCCCACGACCATTATCGAGCTGTTGAACAACGCTATTGGCATAGCCTTTGGCCGCGATCGCTTGGCGCACAGCCACAATATCAATCGGTTTGCTACAGGTATTTGCCGTAGGGTTCGTAGCATCGGCGCAATCTAGCACAATGGTTAAGCGCGTTCCTCCCGTAAAGTCAATGGCAGGGCGCAACGGCAACCCTATCTGCTGCCAAGAGACTAACATGGCAACGATCCCTGCCAAGATAAACAATCCCGACAGAGAGAGATACAGGCGACTATGTTTAATTACGTCTAATTTCATCGATAACCTCTTGCATGGAGAATTGCACTAAGAATTTCAGTGGGAATTTTAGTGAGGATTTCAGCGAGAACTTCACTGAGAAAAGTCAGAGCGAAACTCAGAGTGTGGCACCTTTGGTTTTGTCATTCGCCGAGCGATCGCTTGCATCGTTGGCATCCACTTCATCGACTGACTCGGCAGCAACGGAAATCTCTGATTGGGCAGAATTATTCCCATAATTATTGGGCTTGCCGATCGCTCTCACCCCATAAAAACTTGGCTTTCGCAGATTGGGGTAGGTAATCACTGTCAACAAAAGCGATCGGCTAAAAGTTACTGCTGTAAATAAACTCACAGCAACGCCTAATCCCAACGTAACCGCAAATCCTTTAACCAAGCCAGAGCCAAGCCAAAATAGTGCCGCACAGGAGATGATCGTGGTGACGTGACCATCCAAAATACTTGCCCAAGCTCGATTAAATCCAGCCTCTACGGATTTGTATAAGCTCCGTCCCGATCGCAATTCTTCCCGAATCCGCTCGAAAATCAAGACGTTGGCATCGACGGCAATCCCAATACTGAGAATGAAGCCAGCAATACCAGGCAGGGTAAGTACTACACCCAAAACACTAAAAGCGGCATAGGTAATTACGGCATAGACGATCAAAGCCGCATCGGCAACTACCCCTAACAATTTATAGTAGGCAACCATAAACGCCAGCACCAAAACTAGCCCAGCTACGCCAGCATAGATACTGCTTTGGACGCTATCTGCGCCAAGGGTAGCGCCAACGGTGCTATTTCCCACTAACTTTACAGGTACGGGTAAAGCTCCTGCCCGTAGTTGGAGTGCTAGTTCTGTTGCTTCTTCTAAACTGCGACTCCCCGTGATCACGGCATGGTTACCAGTGATTCCCTTTCCTTGAAATTCAACACCCACACTAGGGTAGCTAATCAGTTCGTCATCTAAAAAGATTCCCAGACTTCTACCAGTGCCACCTAGTTCACCTGTGGTCTTGGCAAACAAATCGCCGCCTTTATCATCAAAAGTGAGGGCAACCTGCCAAGAATCTTGGGCTTGACCTGTGACTGCGCCAGCATCTTTCAGATATTGTCCCGTCAAGCCTGTGCGATCGAATAGGCCTCTAATGGCTTCTTTATTTCGCTTGAGTGCCGCTTCATTCTTAGCGATCGCATCTCGATCTGCTGAAGCTTTAAGATATTGTTGCTCGATCTGCAAATCTTTCTGGACTGCGATCTCTGCCCGAAATTGTCCTTCAGTACCTTGTCGTTGCTTGCGAAAATCTAATTGGGCGGTTTTGCCAAGCACCCGTTCTGCCTGTGCTGGATTATCAACCCCAGGCAACTGTACAGATAGCTGACTATCACCACTGATTACAATTGTGGCTTCAGCAACACCCAAACCATTAATGCGCTGCTCCACCACGTATTTGGCGGCTTCCATGATCCGTGGCGTAATTTTAGGAATTCCCTGCTCGGGATTTGGCTCTGCTTGGAGCGTAAGTTGAGCGCCTCCACGCAGATCTAGCCCTAACTTAGGGGGATGTGAAACGATTAGATAGACTGCACCGATCACGATCGCCAAAACAAGGGCAAGCAGGCGACTTTGTTTACCCATATGCGGTTAAACCAAACTGTTAGCTATAGACATTTTTCAGACATCTGCCATCATAGCTTACTCAGCAGTTGCCATGCGATCGCATCAATGATAATTACAGTTATGAGTGAAGATATACTGAAAGCTCATCTGCTTTCGTTGAAATTCACCTTACTAAGTGGTTAACAGATTATTACAACGAAATGATGAATTACTATCAAGATGCCTCACAACGAGGTAACGCAATATTGGCAAACTTGAGCGTTTGAGTAAATATCCCTGCAATTTCTTCATAAAAAGCCCAGTTATCCCAGTTTATAGAGAGGATAATTCAATGATTATCACTAACCCAAAAACCAGAGTTACATTTGCTGACTACCTGAGTTACTTTGATGGCTCAGATACAAGGTATGAGCTAGTAGATGGAGAACTTATCCAAATGTCACTTGCTACGGGTAAACATGGTGCGATCGTCAAATTCCTAGAGCGCAGTTTGGATACGGAAATTGATAGCCTCAAGTTACCTTGGATCGCCTTACAAGGAATTGTCGGAGTTCGGTGTCCTCGTGGAATTGGTCTAGATACGGCAAGGATTCCTGATGTAGTGATTATGCTTCGCGATGAATGGCAGTCTTTACAAGAAAGAGAAGCAGTTATTGGATTCGATTTGTCTCCTCCATTGCTGGTCGTGGAAGTAGTGAGCGTCTCAACAAAAACTACTGACTACCGTACTAAGCGGACTGAATATGCTGCCCGTGATATTCCTGAATACTGGATAGTTGATGCATTAGAAATGAAAATATCAGTTTTGGTTTTGTCAGATGGATGGTATGACCCATCAGAATTTGAGCAAGGCGATCGCATCATTTCTCCTACATTTCCCGATCTTCAGTTAACACCTCAGCAGATCTTTTCTGTCTAAAAAGAGATGGAAAACCTACTCAATGCTCCTGGTGCGAGATAATTGCCTTCAACCAAAATTTTTAAATCTTTGATATTAATATTTTGATCCTATAACTGTAATACCTTGGCGTTAAACTAGCATTAGCAATTCATTAACTGTTTTATCTAAACATCAGCGTGATTTCTATTCGTCCCGACCTTCATCCTGCTCCTAGCTCCCTCCCACATGGCGCTCCCCATCATGGCTGGCCTGGTTTGATCCGCCGTTACGCTGACTATTTGCCCGTAACCGAAAAAACCCCAGTCGTGACCTTGCATGAGGGCAATACGCCTCTGATCCCAGCGATCGCGCTAAGTGCAAAGATTAGTGCCCAAACGGGTCGCCAAGTTAAGGTGCTGCTAAAGTTTGATGGACTTAACCCCACAGGCAGCTTTAAGGATCGGGGCATGACGATGGCAATTTCTAAAGCCAAAGAAGCAGGTGCTGAAGCCGTAATTTGTGCCAGCACGGGAAATACCTCGGCTGCCGCCGCAGCCTATGCCAAACGCGGGGGGCTTAAGGCATTTGTACTGATTCCCGATGGCAAAATCGCGCTAGGAAAACTCAGCCAAGCTTTAATCTATGGCGCAGAAGTGATTGCTGTGGAAGGTAATTTCGATCAAGCGCTCACAATCGTTCGGCAAATGGCAGATCACTACCCGATTACTTTGGTTAACTCGCTTAACCCCTATCGCCTAGAAGGACAAAAAACAGCGGCGTTTGAGGTTGTAGAAGTGCTGGGCGATGCCCCCGATTGGTTGTGCATCCCGATGGGTAATGCGGGTAATATTTCTGCTTACTGGATGGGTTTCAACCAGTATCATGCAATCGGTAAAGCCAAAAAACTGCCACGCATGATGGGTTTTCAGTCTTCAGGGGCTGCACCTCTGGTGACGGGTGAAGTATTCGAGCATCCTGAGACGATCGCCTCGGCAATCAGAATTGGGAATCCTGCCAACTGGGACAAAGCCAATGCTGTGCGCAGCGAGAGTAAAGGAGAATTTCACAGCATTACAGATGCTGAAATTCTTGAAGCCTACACATTTCTCGCTGCCGAAGAAGGTGTTTTCTGCGAACCTGCCAGTGCTGCCTCCGTGGCAGGGTTGCTAAAAGTAAGCGACCAAATCCCCAACGGCGCTACGGTTGTATGCGTGCTGACGGGCAATGGGTTAAAAGATCCTGACAATGCGATCGCTAACGCTAGTGCCAAATTTCATCAAGGCGTAGCACCCGAACTTGCCAGCGTTGCCAAAGTAATGGGCTTTTAGGATTTAAAACCCTTAGACTTCGAGGAAAGGAACTTGTCCTAAACCCTGTCGTACAATCCTTGGTCGATCTTCAGTCAAGTCTACGATCGTCGAAACTTGATAGCTCGGTTCTGAGCCGTCATCGATGATGATATCGACCAACTTGTCAAAGCGATCGAATAGCTCAGCTTGGGGCAATTCGCAAGCATTCTTAGATTTATTCGATTTATTGGATTTAAATTTACCGAAACTTGGAATGTCCTCTAAGTCTTCAAAATCCTCTTCGTTGCTATCTTCGCTCAAATTTGCCGATGTAGAAATGATGGGGTTAGCGATCGCTTCGATCAGTACCTGAGACACCAGATGATCGGGGACGCGAATGCCCGTAGTTTTGCGTTTGGGATCCATGACAAGGCGCGGCACTAGCTTGGTAGCTGGCAAAATAAACGTATAGGCTCCAGGTACCAAACTTTTCATAATGCGGTACGAAGCATCGCTGACTTGGGCGTAATGGGCAATATTCGACAGGGAAGAGCACAAAAACGTTAATGGCTTATTGTTGGAGAGTTGCTTAATCTGTCGCACCCTTTGCACGGCAGACTTAGAGGTCATATCGCAACCGATCGCATAAACCGTATCTGTGGGGTAAAGCATCACAGCCCCCTGTTGTAGCGCAGACTTAATTTGCTCGATCGTGCGCGATTGAGGCGAACTCGGATGTAATTTGTAAATTGTAGCCATATAAAAAAATATTAAAACTCTAGGCTACAGAAGATCGCGATCGTTACGCAAATTTGGTTTATTGCCCCCTAGCCCCCAATTCTGGGGAAGGATTCTTAAAGTCCCCCAGAATTGGGGGATTTAGGGGGCTAGATCGATTGAAACGAAGACTAATTTACTTGTGCGTGCACGGCAGCCTTTTTATGGGGGGCAAGACAAATTCTCCTTAGAATTCCCGAATGATGGGATTACCGTCTTTAAACTCGCCGACCAAAATCAAATCGGCGACACCTACAAATAAGCCATTTTCTAGAACCCCTGGGATGTTATTCAGCGTTTTTTCTAGCTCAGCAGCATCAGGAATGCTGTCAAAGGTGACATCCAAGACCATATTGCCCTGATCGGTAATTACGGGACCATCCTTTTTAATCCCCATACGCAGTTCGGGCTTACCACCTAGCTTTTCTACGGCTCTGGTGACAGGAGCGATCGCCATTGGTAGTACTTCTACAGGAACGGCAAAGGTAGAGCCGAGCTTGTCCACCAACTTGGATTCATCGACCACGACAATAAACAATCCCGCTAGAGAATCGATCACTTTTTCGCGGGTATGGGCAGCGCCGCCACCTTTAATTAAGGTTTTCGCAGGGTCAACTTCATCTGCGCCATCAATGGCGATATCAATCCGATCGACATCATCTAACGTTCTCAAGGGGATGCCATATTTTTTGCCCAATACCGAGGCTTGAAACGATGTGGGGATGCCGACAATATCCTTTAACTCGCCCCCAGCCAGCCTTGCTCCTAACTCAGCGATCGCAAAGGCTGTGGTTGAGCCCGTACCAAGTCCGACGACCATTCCAGACTTGACTCGTCGTGCCGCCGCAATGCCGACCTCTTGTTTTAGTTGCTTAATTGCCTCAGGGGAGATTGTCATACGTTATCCTAAACACAGCACTCTCGATCCTAGAGCGATCGATGACCAATGTCCATGACTGAATTTGTCCGTTGCAGTGCGTAGGCAATTCGTCATTCGTCATAACCTCTTGTTGAATAATTGTTCGCTGAATACCTGAGAATTAATGCCAACTTTAAACGATCGCATTCGCCAGTTTTATGACAAGTCCTCTCTGCTTTGGGAACAGGTGTGGGGAGAGCATATGCACCACGGCTACTACCAAGCAGGCGAAACTAGTCGCAATAAAGATCGTCGGCTGGCTCAGATCGATCTGATTGAAGAATTATTAACTTGGGCAAATCTGGGAGAGAATTTCAGCAATTCGGTGCGGCAGGATGCATCCCGATCGCGAAGCGTTTCCGAAGGAAATAGGGAATCGGCGATTCAGGTTTTAGATGTGGGCTGTGGCATTGGTGGCAGTTCGCTCTATCTCGCCAATAAGTTGAATGCCAAGGTGACAGGGATTACGCTTAGTCCTGTCCAAGCCCAGAGAGCCACCCAAAGAGCAAAGGAATTTGGACTTAGCGATCGCACCCAGTTTCAGGTGGCGGATGCCCTGGCGATGCCCTTTGGCGATCGGCAATTCGATCTGATTTGGTCGTTAGAAAGTGGCGAGCATATGGCAGATAAAACCAAGTTTTTACAAGAATGTTATCGGGTCCTTAAACCCAATGGCAGATTGATTTTTGCTACTTGGTGTCATCGTCCCGCCGATCGAGATAAACCTTTATCCGTTGACGAGAAGGCACACCTACAGCGCATCTATGATGTTTACTGCCTACCCTATGTGATTTCCCTGCCTGAGTACGAAGCGATCGCCCAGAGCCTCAACTTTCAAAACATCCAAACGGCAGATTGGTCAAAGGAGGTAGCCCCTTTTTGGGATGTTGTGATTGATTCTGCGCTTACACCTGCGTCAATTTTAGGTGTTTTGCAGTCTGGTCTATCGACAGTCAATGCTGCCCTCTCTTTACGCCTGATGTCACGCGGCTACGCCAGAGGCTTGGTGAAATTTGGTTTGTTGACCGCTTCTAAATCGTAAGATTCGGATTTGGCGTTCGAGGCATCTCCAGAACTGAGAACCTAACCCCTGACAACCAAAAACTAAACGATCGCTGTTCCTACTTCAGGGGGGACGTCTTGCCATCTGCCATTGCTGACAGCCTTCAGAGCGTCCTCTAGGCGAATATCGCCCGTGTAAATAGCTTTACCCACAATTGCGGCAGATACGCCTAAGGGTTCTAAAGACAAAAGGCTTAATAAATCTGTAATCGAACTAATTCCACCCGAAGCAATCACGGGGACGTTCACGCTCTCAGCTAAATGTCTGAGGGCATCTAGGTTAGGGCCCTGCATCGTGCCATCGCGATGGATATCTGTATAAATAATTCCTGCTACGCCCACATCGGTCATCCGCCTTGCCAGATCGGCAGCAATCACTTCAGAGGTAGTCAGCCAGCCTCGTGTGGCGACGCGTCCTTCACGGGCATCAATACCCACTAAAACTTGCCCAGGAAATTCAGCGCAAACATCGGCAACTAACTGTGGTTGTTCTACAGCGATCGTGCCTAAAATCACGCGACTTACCCCTGCACCAAGCACTGCCATGATTTGCCCACGATCGCGGATGCCTCCACCAACTTGGACGTGAATGGGGATTGAACGTGCGATCGCTTCAATCACCTTGAGATTTTTAGGTTCCCCCTCTTTTGCCCCGTTTAAATCAACAACATGAAGATACTTGGCTCCCTTGCTATACCAGTTCTGTGCCATTTCTACAGGGTCTTCACCAAATACCTCTGAGCGAGCATAATCCCCTTGGTATAGCCTCACGCAGCGTCCATCTAAAATATCAATCGCCGGAATTACATCCATGTTGTCTACCTCGTTTCCAGATGCCTATTCTAGCTAGATAAGGGCGATCGTGGTGTAAATGTAGTTGAAACTCTAAATACTGGAATACCTCTTGAGAAATCTGTGAAGTATCAGTCGGCTCGTGATTATGAGGAGGTTAATATCATTTATGCTTAATTTATCTATGTTTTTCCATTTATATATTTTTATCAATTTCCATAAATTTGACGGTCAAATCTAATAAAAAAATGATTTCTATGACTACTTCTTCGGATTCTTCGGACGAACCTTTTGCAAAACAAAATTTAGCTTTAGATATAGATTCACCCACCAATTCCTTAGCCCAAATCTGGGCGAAAAAGTATGTTCAAGACTTGTTAGTCGATCCCTCGACAGAAGAAGTTCCATCGGACACATCAAATCTAGAGGTGGTTCTTTCTAGCCAAGGTAGAGCCGCAACGGTTGAAAAATTGCAACAGGCGCTACGTTTCACCAGCGCCCAAGCTTGGGCAAAAACAGAGGAACTTTTGGCTCAGCAAGTGCAAAAGCATCGGATTAACCCAGAACTGATCGATCCTTGGCAAATTGCTGTGGATTCGCGGTTTCTATTTGAAAAGGCGCTAGGTGTTTATACAGAGCAAGCTCCTACCCGTGCTGTTTCTCTTATGCTAGGCACTTTTCATACAGCTACTTCCCTAGAGAGCGCTACCCAATTGCCTGCCCCCAGCCGTCTTTCTGTCGCGATCGCGCAAGATGTTGGCAAAATTCGGCAGAAGTACACCTCTGCCGATCCGAGAATTATTGGCTTTGTGAGTATGCAGTTTCACTATAGCGGTCAGTTGCTTTTAGACTTACTTTCTCCTGTGGAGCGAGTCGTCGTTGCCTCTTACTTTAAGGTGATCGACGATCATCTTTATATGCCTTTACAACGCTCCTATGAGGCTGCTGCTAACCAAGCAGACTTTAATTCGACCGCATTATTAGCAGTAAGGCAGCTATTACCGATTAGTAGTGAAATCGCCAAAGCGGTGTGTGATAAAGTAGCTGCCATGTATCCAACTTATCGCTGCTATAGTGGCGAACTAAGCTCTGCAGCAATCAGAATTTCTAGTCTCAGAGACACGGAAATGTTTCAGGTTTACCTTTGCCTCTGTGTGCTCGAAGGAAACTATGCCTCTTTGCAACAAGAGTTATTCCCTCTCTGTGTGATGCTATATCCCCCTTTGCAGGTTAGCTGGGAATTAATCCGAAATATGTTGCGTTTGGTGGGACAAGAAATTAGCGATCGCCTTTCCGAAGAGCATATTAAAGAATTTAGACCCTATATTCGAGCTTTGTGGGAAATGTTTTCAAACGATGTGGTATCTCAAGCTTGATAATAGCGATCGATCTAAAAGTAGTTAAACATGACCTGCAACTGTTCAATTAGCCAAGCTGCCTCTGCGATGGCAGCCACTGCTGTATCTATAGACCCAAGTACGAGACTTTATGGGGTTAGCACCGACAGTCGAAAGCTCAAGCAAGACGAGCTTTTTGTGGCTTTAACAGGTGAAAATTTTGACGGTCATGGCTTTGTGTCCAAAGCGATCGCCCAAGGCGCAGTTGCCGCAGTAGTGAGCAAGCAATGGTGGGAAGATTGGCAAAAACAACAGGTCGATCCGATTGCTTTGCCGCTGTTGGTTGTAGCAGATACGCTCAGAGCCTACCAAGACCTAGCAAGATGGTGGCGGCAGCAAACAAATTTGCCCGTAATCGCTGTTACAGGCTCCGCAGGGAAAACCACGACCAAAGAGCTGATTAGTGCCTTGCTTAGTTGTTGCACCCAAGCTGATAAACGCGTTCACAAAAGTACGGCAAACCATAACAACGATATTGGTGTTGCCCAGACGTTATTGGCGATCGATCCGCAGCAGCATCAATTTGTGGTTGTAGAAATGGGGATGCGCGGCAAAGGGGAAATCGCACGACTCGCCAAGGTTGCCTATCCTACCGTGAGTGTCATTACCAATATTGGGACTGCCCACATCGGTAGACTGGGCTCTCAAGAAGCGATCGCTTCGGCAAAATGCGAACTGCTGGCGGAGATGTCCGCAGAGGGAATTGCGGTGTTAAACGCCACGGACTTACTGCTCCTGTCAACCGCAAAGCAGGTATGGCAGGGTCGAACGCTCACCTATGGCTTGGATATCGGGGATGTGAAGGGAGAATTGGTGGATAGCAAGCTTCAGATTGATGATAAAACTTGGGAGATGCCTCTAGCAGGTCGTCATAATGCCATGAATTTCCTCGCTGGTTTGGCGGTACTTAAAGCATTAGGACTAGACTGGCAACCTACGATGCAGGGAATTGGTTCGCTAGATTTGCCCTTTGGTCGCGCGCAGATTCATCACCTGACGGATGATGTGATCATTTTGGATGAGACCTATAATGCTTCGCCCGAAGCGACGATCGCAGCTATACGCCTGTTAGCCGATACCCCAGCCCGTCGGCGTTGGGCAATTTTAGGGGCGATGAAAGAGTTAGGCGAGATGTCTGAAAAGTTACATCGGCAAGTGGGTGAAGTCGTCCGCGATCTAAATATCGATCGCTTGATCGTACTGTCAGATGGCGAAGCAGATGCCATTGTCGCTGGAGCCGACAAACAAGCGCGATTTGTGGCAACTTGTCACAGCCATGCTGAAATTACCCAAGTGCTATTGCAAGAGGTAAAAGCAGGCGATCGCTTGTTATTTAAAGCCTCACGGTCTGTCGGCATGGATCGGGTCGTGCGAGACTTTCAGGAAGCATGGCAAAGCCAAAGGGTATAACACACCCCAAGAAAGCTATGAAACAAGAAAGGCATGAAATATGAAAGCGATTTTATTCACAACTGCGGGTGAGCCAGAGGTCTTACAACTAGCAGAGGTTCCTCAACCAACGATTCAAACTCCGACGGAGCTGCTGATTCGGCTCAAGGCGGCTGGGATAAATCCCATTGATACGAAATTACGGCGCAGAGGTACGTTCTATCCAGCCAAAATGCCTGCTATTTTGGGTTGTGATGGCGCAGGCATTGTTGAAGCTGTAGGCTCTGACGTCACGCATTTTCAAGTGGGAGATCCTGTCTACTTTTGTCATGGCGGGCTGGGAGGACATCCTGGAACCTATGCCGAGTTTGCGATCGTTGACGAACGCTGGGTTGCCCGTAAGCCTACTTCCCTATCGTTTGAAGCGGCGGCAGCTTCACCTCTCGTCCTAATCACTGCTTGGGAAGCTCTCTACGAACGGGGGCGATTAGAAGCAGGACGCAAAGTTTTAATCCATGCAGGGGCGGGTGGAGTCGGCCATATCGCCATTCAACTAGCAGCGCTCAAGGGTGCTAGCGTTTGTACGACAGTAAGCTCAACGGCAAAGGCAGACTTTGTGCGCCAACTGGGGGCAGATCTGGCAATTCTCTATAAGCAAACTGACTTTGTCCAAGCCACGCTCGACTGGACAGATGGGGAAGGGGTAGAGCTTGCCTTTGATACAGTGGGTGGTGCAACCTTCGCGCAAACATTTCCTGCCGTACAGATCTATGGCGATCTGGTGACGATTTTAGAACCCGACCCTACAACAAAATGGAAAATTGCCCGCGATCGCAACTTGAGAATCAGCCTCGAACTGATGCTGACCCCAATGTTACGCGGATTAACCGATCTACAGCGCCATCAAGCCCAGATCCTGTCTGAATGCGCTCGACTATTTGATGAAGGAAAATTGCAAGTCCATGTCAGTCACTCATTTCCCCTTGCCGAAGCTGCTGCTGCCCATCGGCTTTTAGAGCAGGATTCAATTACAGGTAAGGTTGTGCTGACAATTTGAACTGAGTCTTATCTGACCGTAGCCAATTGGGTCATTTGCTTAAGGTTGACGATATTGAGGAGTTGGCTTTTAGCATCGATTTGGATCCAAGCTTTCTCTATAATTTTTTCGAGCACCTTTGTTGTATCATCAATGCTGACTTCGGAAAGATCGGCTAGATCTTTAATTGGAAGATTAAACATTTCAATGCCTGCGTCCGTCTTTTTGCCATAGGACTCTGCCAAACCCATCAACACGTTCGCAATTCGTGTAGCTGGCACTTGCTGCCGTAGCTGAGCCCGTTGATTGGTTCGACGCAGCCTTCTTACCATCAATTGCAACATGCGGTGATGTAGCTGCGAATCTTTAAATAAAAACTGAATAAACCGTTGAGCAGGAATACTCAGTAATCTGACAGGGGTAAAGGCAATTACATCCGTTGAGCGGGGAGATTCGTCTAAAATTGCCATTTCTCCAAAAAAATCGCCCCTTCCCAAAACTGCCAAGGTTGTAGCGTCTTGATTTCTTAGAGAGCGCACCTTGAGCCATCCTGACAGGATGAAATAGACCGCATTGCCCCAAGCGTCTTCCATCAAGACAGCTCGTCCTGATGGATAGTCGCGCTCAACTGCCTCAGACAACAACCACTCTAGGGTCTCTGCATCGGCTGCATCAAATAATGGAAATAGCTCACTGAAGGTTTCAGTCTGCATGGGGATTCAGGAAGTTGATATATTTGCTAGATAACTTATCTAATTGCTGACCTGCAAAGACTGGTGAAATCGGCTTAGTTAGGCTCCCATCACTTCATAACCACAGTCAACATAAATAATTTGCCCTGTGATCGCACTGGACAGATCGCTTGCTAAAAAAGCCGCAGTATTGCCGACTTCTTCTTGAGTGACCAAGCGCTTTAGTGGAGCTGTTTCTTCAAAGTGGTGCAACATTTTATGAAAGTCTCCGATCGCTGCGGATGCCAATGTCCGAATTGGCCCAGCCGAAATACCATTGACCCGAATATTGGATACACCTAGATCAGCCGCAAGATAGCGCACATTCATTTCTAGTGCTGCCTTTGCCGCGCCCATAACATTATAGTTAGGAACTACCTTTACCCCACCCAAGTACGTTAGCGTAATTACGCTGCCCCCCTCTTTCATCAAGGGCTTAGCACCACGACAAAGTTGAATCAAAGAATAGGCACTAACATCAAGGGCTAGCTTAAACCCATCTCTAGAGATATCGGTATAGTTTCCAGAGAGCTCATCTTTGTTTGCAAAAGCCAAGCAGTGGACTAAAATATCCAGCTTTTCCCACTTTTGCGCGATGGCACCAAACAAGCCGTCAACCTGTGCGTCATCTTGAACATTACAGGGTAGCAAGAACGAAGGTGAAAAGGGTGCGACCAGTTCACCAACCTTGCCCTTGTTACGATCGCGATCGTCGGGTAAATAGGTAACCCCAAGCTTTGCCCCTGCCTCATGCAGTTTTTGTGCAATGCCCCAAGCGATCGAACGATTATTGGCAATACCAGTTACAAGTGCTGTTTTGCCGCTCAAATCTAACATATTCGTCATTTACAGATTTTCTAGATACTACCTACTAAATATTAATAGATAGCTACTGATGCCAACGCTCTTTGTAGCAGAGTTAATGCAATAAAAGCGAGCATAGGTGAAAAGTCCATACCACCTAGTGGCGGAATAATTGAACGAAAAATATTTAGGTAAGGATCGGTGATTTGGCTGAGCGCCGCGAAAGGCTGAGTCTCCCATCTTACATTTGGGAACCAAGTCAAGAGCACGCGAATAAACAATAGTGCTAAGTAGATAGAAATAAACGAAAGAGCCGTACTGATGATCATTTCCATAGGAGGTTCTAGAAAATTGTTTACTCAATATGATGGGAACATTCTAACCCTGTCTCGAAATTTTAGACATGGAAATCTCAAACACAAATAAATTTGGTGAGGGTTTAGGCTAGAAATTTACGGTTTGCCCTTAGTTCAAGCATCATTTATTTCAGAACTGGAGCGCACGAGAGACTGTTTACGCCCATTTCCTTCAGCATCTGCAAGCTCTTGGCTTACCGCATCGATCGCTTCATTAAGCTGAGCGATTTTTTGCTCTAGACTACGCCTCGCTACATCATGTTTGGCGGCATCATTCGATGGCTGTAGGTTTAAATCAGTTTCACTAGACGGAAGACTTTCTGGATCGGGTTCAGGCTCATTCAGTTTAGAGGCAATTACCAAACCTAGTACACCTCCTACAAGAGTCCCCAATAGAAACCCACCAAAAAAATTTCCTGACTTATCTGCCATAAAGTTGCCTTGAGAGTCTAGACATAGACGTGAAAAGAACCGAGACGCTATAACGTAAGTTAACCTAAATTCGGTTTAAAGGAATATTCTAAATCTGCCTAACGCAAAAATATAGGTTGTAGCCTTAAGCCAAAACCGTTGAATCAGGGTTTCAGCCTATCCCGAACTGAAGTTAGTTATGCTTGATTTCGAGGCAATCATAACATCTTCGATCGCATCTTAGTACGCCCTTTCATAGCGATCTCAACGATCGACGCTATTTGTAATCAAAGCTCATTTCAGCTCCATTTGATGGGTAGTTGAGTTCCTAGTTAGCTTACAAAGCAACTCATCCACCACTTCTGCTTTTAGTTCACTAGATTTAAAACCCTCTAAAAGTAGGGCATTACGCTCTTTAATTGCAGTTTCATCTTTGGGATTAGTTTCGAGCCATTTCGTATAAGCATCTAAGGCATCATACCAATAAAGTTCTTTAGCTAAAATACGAGCTTTTTCCAAGCCCGAAGAGGCTTCACTTACCGCCTTGACAACTGAAGGATTTACTTCAAGTAAAACGGGAGCATTTAAATTCAGAACGTTTTCCCCCACAGTCCAGCGCAAATGTAGGCGTTGAACTTTCCCTGCCACTAAACTTGGCGCAGAGTCAGGTAGCTTGAATTTATACAAACCAAGTTCTTGAGCAGTTCCTTTTACATCAAAAAGAGCTTTTGAATCCGCAAGTGGGGTTTCTCTTAAAAAGAACCTTGTCTGAAAAGGTTGCTTTGTTTGACTCTCGGTAGGGGAAACGTACCAGTAGAGGGTAGGACGAGCAGATAGGGTGCGAGCGCCATCTGGAGGGACTAGTAAAAGCACAGGTGGTAAAGTTCCACGTGTTGCCCCAGCTGTTGTAGAACTACTACTCATACCCAATCCAAAGGACTGACCCCTTTGTGCTTCTACGGTTGAGGTGAGTACTACGGTTCCCACTAAAGTGGCAAGGCAGAGAGTTCCCAAGATCAAAGCTGGTCTTAGTGATTTGATTGGTTGCTTAAAAGTAAACATAACAATTAACCTATAAGTTACTGTTGATTTTTTCTGATTTTTCTGATTGTGTTGATGATATTTACTCTGTCGGAATAAAACCCCAGCAAGTTCCCGCACCCTAGCTTAAATATTTGGCAAATTGCCAAAATTTTGCTTGTTGTTGACAGGAAAACTAACTTTTGGTTAGCTTATCCGCGATTGCTTCGACCATTTTCTGCGTACCGACAGAGGTAGCACCCGCAGGAGCGAGATCGCCGATGACATGAGTTCCTTCGCCAATGACATTCCCAACCGCTTTTTGCAAGCGATCGGCAGCATCTGGCTCGCCAAAGTAACGCAACATCATCACACCCGACAAAAATAAAGCCGTGGAGTTGACTTTATTTTGCCCAGCATATCCCTGAATGAATAAATGTTGTCACAAATTTAATACCGAGAAAATGCTCAGAATCACTTGCTTGGTGTCAATCTGAGCAATAGTAAATCCGATCTAGATCACAACGTAGGCAATCTCAGCTTTCTCAACCATAAATTTTAAACTATAGAAATCTACTACTGCGTCTTTTATGAACCTTTCTACAGTTGCAAATCTGTTTAGTAAATTTCAAAGATACATCTCTCGCAAGGGCGAAGCATTTGCATGGATATGCCTTGTATGATGACGTATCCTTTAAGCCCTTACACCTAAAAATAATGATGGAGGTTGTGTGAGCGAACTTTTTTTCATATAGGGATAAATTTGACTGAGTGAAACGGAAATAAGAATTTTGGGAATAATTTAAGATAACCCCCAAGCTTCTGTATTTTTAAGAAACAATTCAATCCAGTCTTAAGTCCTATAGTTCACAAACTTTTAACTAGAAAACTACTTAACTTTTTATTTTGGAAAATCTAAATCCAAATCTAAGAATGCAACGTAGAAGGTAAAGAGAATGATTCAAATTTTACGCAACCTAAACTTAGTGACTTTTGTTTAGTTTTTACAGTTTGTTTTTAATCATCCAAGAAGAATATCTCAGAATGAGTCTAAATACTTACCTAAAATCACAAAAAGGTAGTACGATCCGCCCTTTGACTTTTCTTGTTTGTCTGTAATAATATTTAATCCAGAAGAATAAATTAAATAAGGCTGATCTAGCATTCTAAGCGATTAGCTTGAGACAATTGGCAAATAAGCGACTCAAGTTTACAAAAGTTTAAGATCGGATTGCTGAAATCGATCGTAAACCCTAGAACTTTAGTCATAGAGTCAATTACGCCTCATTTTTCTGGATTTGGAAAAAAGGAGTTCAGTGGAAATAAACCATATGCCGAAGCAAAGACTGACCCAATCCACACCAAAGACAGCAGATAGGCAATCTAGTAAGCAGTTAGGTCTATCTGCTGACATGGTACGCACATACTTGCACGAGATCGGCAAGATCCCGTTGCTCACAGATGAGGAGGAGATCATCTATGGGAAGCAAGTGCAGCAAATGATGGAAGTTGTAACCACGCAAGAGACCATGTCTCAAAAGAGCGATCGCCTCCCAACTGAAACAGAATGGGCTGATGCCGTTGGCATGTCAACGGATGCCTTGACAGAGCTGATGAAACAAGGCACTAGAGCCAAGCGCAAGATGATCGAAGCGAATCTGCGGCTTGTGGTTTCTGTTGCCAAAAAATACCAAAAGCGGAATCTCGAACTTTTGGACTTAGTGCAAGAGGGAACCCTAGGACTAGAAAGGGCTGTAGATAAGTTCGATCCGACCAAAGGATTTAAGTTCTCTACCTATGCCTACTGGTGGATTCGTCAAGCAATTACCAGAGCGATCGCGCAGCAAGCCAGAACCATTCGCTTGCCCGTTCATATCACCGAAAAGCTGAACAAAATCAAAAAAGCACAACGTCAACTTTCGCAAGAATTAGGACGTGTCGCCACTGCTGCTGAAGTCGCGCAAATATTGGAAATCAAACCCGAACAGGTACGTGAATGTTTATCGCTTTCGCGACAACCTGTTTCTCTCGATCTGAGAATTGGGGACAACCAAGACACCGAGCTAGCCGATTTGTTAGAGGATCAAACCCATTCACCCGAGCGCTATGCCGTGAATGAGTCCTTGCGGGATGGCATTGCTGATATGTTGAAAGAGTTGCCTGACAAGCAAAGACAGGTGATGATCATGCGCTATGGTCTGGAAGATGGACAGGAAATGTCCCTCGCTAGCATCAGCAAACACATGGATCTAAGCCGCGAGCAAGTAAGGCAATTAGAGCGTCAAGCCATGGACAGCCTGCGCAAGCGTAAAGCCAGAATGCAGGAATATATTGCTAGCTAAAGTCTGTAGGGATAAGAAATTATGAACTGGTTTTATATAGCCATTGGTCTTAATGCTCTGTCCCTATCAGCATCTTTAATTGCTATTCCAGTCCTGTTCGCATCCATCTTTGCTGCCAGTCAGCCTTAAAGCTACCCAATATCCTTTGGTGTGGCTAATAAATTTTCCTTAATTTTTTAGGATTTTAAATTCTAACTAAGGGTTGGGAACAGACACAAAATCAAAGCCTGTGCCAGAGCGATTGCCCTGAGCGATCTTGACCAGTAAGGGCGCACCTAAGCGATCGCCTGAAGGTTGAAATTGTATTTTGCCAGTGGCTCCGTCCACAGAGAAGCTAGAACTCGCTAAGATTTTTTGCAGCCCCTCACGCGTGCCAGCTTGCCTCAGCCCACCCACAACTGCCTGGATGGCATCGTAGGCAGTAGCGCTTCGCCAGTTTACATCCCCACCTCAGAGTTTTATGGCATTTGCAGGAAAATTGCTGCCTGTATTTGCCGTGGGATGCCAAGGTACGGTGACTACCCTACCACTCACATATCGATCTTCGTTGGCGAACCCGTATTCGGATCGGAACTTTGATTGGTTGTGTTTGGGAGCAAACTTGGATTGCTGGAATTTTTTAAAAACAACCAGTACCCGCCACCTGCAATTCCTGCTGCGATCGGTAAGGTGACCAAGAGCGTAACTGTTTCTTTTCCGCCTTTAGACATAAATCCTAGGTAAGCACATTTAATACGGCTTTAGGAGATAGCTTATCCTTAAACCAAATCACTTGAGCGGTGGTTTCACTTACCTTTACACCTGCTTTTTCTAGATTGAGTCGTTCTGAGATTGCCAAAATCAGATTATTACTCCCCACTTGGCGCACCTGTGAGAACTTTTTGCGCAGATATTCAGGTCGCCAATAGCCCACGATTTCCAGCAAAAACACCCTTCCATCGGGATGCACCAACCGAAAGTCTGGAATCATCACGCTCCCTGGAATTGGCAGCAAATCGACTTCTCGCTCCAATCGCCATTCTGTTTTTAGGTCAGCCCAGCGCTCGGCAAAAGCTGCCTCTAGCATGCTGTCATAGGGCTTTCCCGCAGGATAATGGCTCACCAGCCCACAGCCTGACTCTAACGTATATCTACCCGTGCGTTGTTGTTTGCTGTAGGGGTCGCGATCGACCAATGTGGCAGAGAGACTCCATTTGGTGACGTGAAGTAGGGCGGGTAGTAGTTTTGCGATCGCTAAGCCATATCTCGTACTGGCACTAAACAAGCTAGTTGGCCCGTCAATCGTAATTGTGAAGCCGCGATCGGCATCTCCCTCAATGTAAGCCATCAGTTGAAAGAGCTTGAGATATCGAAAGAGCAGCTTATATTCTCCAGGGTCATTGCGATGGACGTTGAGCGTGATATTACTGGCACGATAAAATACTCCTTGGACTTGCGATAGGTTATAGCGGTGTAGAAGCGCCTCAGTTGTGGGGGCATCGAACTCAGTGAGAATGCGATTTTCGGCTAAGTCAGCGTACAGACCTGTGCGAATTTGTCTAGATGAGACTTCGCGATTGAGTTCGTGGGTAAGCGCTTCTGCTAACTTGTCTAAGGTTTGTTGGGTAGCACGGCGACTCGGCGTGGTTTGCGCCGAAAGACCAAATACCCTTCGCCGCAGTTCTAGAGGTTCAAGGGGACTTATCATCTCAAATGTACTAAAAGCCGTTTTGAGCAGGTGAGACAGACCGCGCTTAACCCGATAGTCGGGACTGTCGCCTTCAAGTTCTAATAATTGCCGATCTAGATCGCCTTGGGTACTCCCCTGAGCTTGCTGAAAAATTGCGATCAGGTCTGAAGCGATCGCGCTGTTTTTGCTATCCAACTTTAGTTGCTTGGGCGTGACTGCTTCGCCGTTATAGCGATGAATGAGAAGGTCACTGGGTAACATATCTTTTCAGCAGTGTTTTGTTGGCAGTAGTAGTATTACTGATGAGGGCAAAGGAATTAGGTAGACTGTGAAAACTAGAAATTTTTGTTTTGGCTTGGGTATTGCGATCGCAACAATTTTCGGATTTGGATCTTGGCAAGATGCTAATGCAGAGACTCGTGTAAAAGAACTAAGTGTGTTTCCTGCTAACAACTCTAAATCTACCAATCCATATCCTGTTTGCCCCAAAAAAGTTACGGTTACTGAAACACCACGCCCCTATTTTGAAGGGGGTTACATTATTGATGGCATTGCTAAACTAAGCGAGATCGCGGATAAATTTTCAGTGTTTGCCGTGGATGACTTTAGTGTAACTTGGGCAGCTAAGCTCAAACCCAAATATCGAGACTGCCACGCTACAGGGCGAGTTACGAAAGTCGATGGCAAAAATTCGGAATACCACTCTTATATAAGGCTGCGATTTACCCAAGGAAAGGTTTTCCTCATCTTAGATATGACGGGTATGTTCGATCCAAACGAGAGCACTACTACAATTATGAAGCATGGCGTTAAGGACGGAAACCCCACTTGGACTTGGGCAGGTACTGATTAGTATGGCGAATGCAGAAGCAACTTTTGAGAACTACGTACTTGGGGCAGCAACTTTTGATTTAAGTGGGTTGCCAAAAGAGTACTTTTCCTTGGTGGGTGGGAGTAAAAGTATTATTTGGGTACAGCCAATTTTTCAAGCGATCGGACTCAAGTCTCTTTTAGCGACTTCTCTATCTTTAGATACGTTTAATCATGTAGTGATTAGAGGCAAGGACTATACAGCTCTGGTGGTGAGGCAAAACAGTTGCTATCTGGCGATTTTACTTGAGCCCACCAACGACGCGATCGATGAAAAACTGATCGACTGGGCACGTCACCTTGATACCAGTCATTTAAAGAGAAATCCTCGTTTTCAGGTGATTTAATCGAGTCAGTAACTACAAGCCAAAATGCTTAAAACCTTGGTAAGCAGAGCGATTGAGTCGCGATCGCTACTTCACGATCGCAATCCTAATTGCGTTGAATTAATTTGTAGCGCAGGTATCTTGCCTGCAAGGGCTAGAAGCCTGTACTACGTTCACAAACAATTAAGGATCGTTATAGTCTTACAGCGATCGCTGGGATTGCTCTTGGGACAGCAACGACGATCGCTAAACGAATGCATGATTTTAAAGAATTCAATCTAAGGTGCGATCGCTTAAATGCCCAACCTTTGATAGATCTGGTCGAGATTTTTGAGATGCTTTTGCGGATCGAAACAAGCATTTAGCTCTTCAGTCGATAAAAGAGACTTCACCTTCTCATCTTCGCTAATCAGCTTGCGAAAATCACCATCAGACTTATTCCATGCTTGATGCGCGCACTTTTGCACGATCGCATAACTATCTTCACGACTCAGTCCCTTACCAATTAAGGTTAGCAACACCTGTTGGCTAAACACAACGCCACCATAGCAATTGAGATTGCGCTCCATGTTATGGGAATGCACCAAGAGATGTTGAATCAGATCTGTGGTTTCTACCAACATATAGTGAATCAAAATGCAGGAATCAGGCAAAATGACCCTTTCTGCCGCACTATGAGAGATATCTCGTTCGTGCCAGAGTGCGACATTCTCTAGGGCAGTCATGGCATTCCCACGAATCACCCTCGCCATACCCGTAAGACGCTCCGATCTCACGGGGTTACGTTTGTGAGGCATCGCGGATGAGCCTTTTTGTCCTGGGGCAAAAAATTCCTCAACTTCTAAGACATCAGTACGTTGCAAGTTGCGAATTTCTACGGCAAAGCGTTCGATCGAGGCTGCCAACAAGGCAAGCACCTGTACAAACTCAGCGTGGCGATCGCGAGAAATTACCTGGGTCGAAGCACAGTCAGGCTTTAGCCCTAGCCTCTGGCAAGTAAGTGCCTCAATACGCGGATCGACATTAGCATAGGTTCCCACCGCACCTGAAATTTTGCCGATCGCAATATTTTTGGTCAGGCTCAAGAGGCGATCGCGATGACGCAGTACCTCAGCTAGCCAACCTGCTAACTTAAACCCAAACGTAATTGGTTCGGCATGAATGCCATGGGTTCGTCCCGCCATAATCGTATAGCGATGCTGCTGGGCTTGATAGCGAATTGCCTGAGATAACGCTTCGACCTGTGACTGAATGACGGCAAGGCTATTCACCAACTGAACCGACAGAGCTGTATCTAAAACATCCGAGCTAGTCAGCCCCAAATGAATGTAACGTCCTGCTTCACCCACATGTTCGTTCACATTGGTCAAGAAGGCAATCATGTCATGGCGCACTTGGATTTCGAGTTCGTTGATCCGCTCTGGTTCAAACTGAGCTTTGGCTTTAATCTGCTCGACTGCCTCGGCAGGAATATACCCTAACTCTGCCTGTGCTTCGCATACAGCAATTTCAACGTCCAGCCAGGTTTGGAACTTATGCTGCTCAGTCCAAAGACGACCCATTTCTGGCAATGTATATCGCTCTATCAAGATTTAGTTCTAAAAATAAGTACAACGTCTTAGTCTATCAAATCAAATTGGTTGATTTTGTGACGATGCGACCTTTTCTGTGGGCAAAGGGATCTTATTTTTGAAATGAGATCGGGCTAACCTGCATTATTCATGAGAATCGGCAAAAATCCTCTAAAGCTTTACTGAAAGATGAATCTAGCAATTTGCCCAAAATACAGACTGTTTTTCGGGATGACGACACCATCAGGATTTCATGGATTGGTGAATAATTCAGGCTAAAGGGTTAAATCTTCAAATTTTTGCCGATCGCCATTAAGAAATACAATTATCCCAAAATTCTAAAATTTAGGCGAAATCGCCTTGCTACTCCTCGTCCCAGTCTGGGTACTGTTGTGGTGCTCGACCTTGCGATTCCAAAATCTTTGGTTCCTTGACCTTATACCAATTTCTCTTAAATTTGCGACAGATCGATCTTTGAGTTCCGCGCAGAGCGCGGTCTTTTCAAAAAGATGCAACGCATCTTTTTGAAAATGGTACTAGCATTGGGAGGATCTATCTGTTCTAGCAAAACTTAAAATTTCCAGTTGTCGCCAAAATCGAAATGGCAGTATTTGTCCCTCCATCAGATACATCATTAATCCTTTTATTCCTGAGCCGTACTGCACTACGTTACTTACATTGACTGGAAACTTACCTCGATTTAACAATCCGCAGTGCGCACAATTTTTTACTTCGGCTTGATGCTCTTTTACTTCTAGTCTCAAAGGTGGTAAATCATGTACTTGCCGAAGATCCCATTAAAATCAGTTTATGGCTCACCTGTCCTGAGCGATCGACATCGTAGACAATCGGAACTGCCGTCGCCAGTTCCAGATTAATCACTTCCTCATTACTCAACCCATCGAGTTCCTTGATAATCGATCGCAAAGAATTCCCATGTGCCGCTACCAACACATTGTCGCCTTGTTTTAAATGGGTGAGAATGCGATCGCGGAAGTAAGGAACTGAACGCTTTAGGGTATCTTCTAGACTCTCACCATTGGGAGGACGCACGTCATAGGAACGCCGCCATTTTGTCACTTGGGCTTGCCCAAATTTCTCCACCGTTTCCGCCTTATTCAAACCTTGGAGATTGCCGTAGTAGCGCTCATCCAGCGCCGCACTGGGGTAGATCGGTAGCTCTTGCGTGTGGTCGCCTTCATAGCGATCCCACCCGTGCCACTGCGGATCGTCGGCATCATGATGGAGAATTGGCGTTTTGCCACCGTTCACCGAGTCGTATTCAGTCAGACAGATTATCGCCGTTTCAATCGAACGAATCAGCAGGCTGGTGAAACAGACATTCACCAAGTAGTTTTGCAGTTTACCAGCCGCTGCGATCGCTTCTGCTCGTCCCTGTTTGCTTAATGGAACATCTACCCAGCCCGTAAACTTATTGGCTGCGTTCCAAATGCTTTGACCGTGACGAATCAGAATTAACTTGCTCACAAAATCCCTTCTGCCTTTGCCATAGACAACATCAAGTCAACCACTCGGTTCGAGTAGCCCCATTCATTATCATACCAAGACACCACCTTAAAGAAGTTGGCATTCAACTCGATGCCAGCACCCGCATCAAAGATACTGGAACGGGGGTCGCCCTTGAAATCCATCGAGACAACTTCATCTTCTGTGTAGCCTAGAATTCCTGCGAGTTCTCCTTCGGAAGCCGCTTTCATTGCCGCACAGATTTCCTTATAGCTGGTCGCTTTCTCAGTTTTGAAGGTCAGATCGACCACCGAGACATCAGGTGTAGGTACGCGAAATGCCATGCCTGTGAGTTTCCCTTTTAGTTCGGGCAATACCAACGCCACAGCTTTTGCCGCACCCGTGGAAGAAGGAATGATATTTTGCGCCGCACCTCTACCACCTCGCCAATCTTTTTTGCTGGGCCCATCCACCGTGGGCTGTGTAGCCGTCATGGCGTGAACGGTGGTCATCAGACCTTCGGTAATCCCAAAATTGTCATTCAAAACCTTAGCAACGGGGGCGAGGCAGTTGGTGGTGCAACTGGCATTCGAGACCACAACATCAGTGGCAGGATTGAACTTGAGATGATTCACACCAACCAGTAAGGTGGGAACTCTGGTGGGATCTTTGGTGGGAGCAGAAATCACTACGCGCTTTGCGCCTGCTTTGATATGGTTCTCCGCCCCTTCAAAGTCTGTAAACAAGCCCGTTGATTCCACTACATAGTCGGCTCCATCTTTACCCCAAGGTAGCTCGGCGGGGTTGCGAATTGCCGTACAGGGAATCAAGCGATCGTTAATCATGATACCTTCTTCTGTGGCTTCCACTTTCCCATCGAATACACCATGGGTAGAGTCGTATTTAAACAGATAGGCGAGGTTTCCTGGAGGCACGAGGTCATTAATCCCGACAAATTCAATTTGAGGATTGTTAATGGCTGCCCGTAGAACGAGTCTGCCAATGCGCCCAAAGCCATTCACACCAACTTTCAATTTCGTCATATCGAGTTCTCCTACGGATAAACTAACTTGGTCATGAATTTAGAATGAATCGTTCTGAAATCGACTTGAGTAAAACTAGAAATGTTTTAAGAAAGTTGCGATCGAATTTCTTAGACAGCGGTTTTTGCTACCCTGACTTTGTCCAGTTTGACTTCGTTGGCACAGACACGCCCTTCAGCGAAATCCGTGATATTTGCCAGTGTTGTTTCAGCAATATTTGTCAGTGCATTCTTCGTGAAAAATGCCTGATGACTGGTGACCAGTACATTGGGGAAGGCCAGCAATCGCTGAAATACGTCATCTTGAATTACCACATTTGAGAGGTCTTCAAAAAACAGATCGGCTTCTTGCTCGTAGACATCTAAGCCCAAATTGCCAATTTTGCCTGATTTGAGACCATCGATCGCGGCTTGGGTGTCGATCAGTCCACCTCGACTGGTATTGATCAACATCGTGCCCTGCTTCATCTGGTCAACGGCTTGAGCGCTAATCAGGTGATGAGATTCAGGCGTAAGGGGACAATGCAGCGAAATGATATCGGAGTTCGCAAACAGTTCGGGGAGTTCGACATAGTTCATGCCGAGTTCGAGGCAGGCTTTATTGGGATAGAGATCGTAGCCCAGTAAATTACAGCCGAACCCTTTCATAATCTGTGCCAAAATCGCACCGATTTTGCCCGTGCCGACGATGCCCACTGTAGATCCAAACAGATCGAACCCCTGTAAGCCCTCAATCGAGAAGTTGCCTTCTCGCACGCGGTTGTAGGCACGATGGGTTTTACGATTGAGTGCCAAAATCAAGGCAACGGTATGTTCGGCAACGGCATAGGGCGAGTAGGCTGGAACCCGCACGACAGTCATTCCCAACTCAGCGGCAACGCTCAGATCGACATGGTTATAGCCTGCCGATCGCAGGGCGAGTAATTTTGTTCCCTGACTGGCAAGCGATCGCAGCGTGTTGGCATTTAGATCGTCATTGATAAATACGCATACGGCAGGAAATCCATGCGCCAAAATGGTCGTATTTTCTGTAAGTCTTGTCTCAAAGAACACCAATTCGTGCCCATACAATGCGGCGAATACTCCCAAAAACTGGCGATCGTACTCTTTGGTATTGAATACTGCGACTTTCATAGGAAGAAATTCCAAATTGGATTGAATTGAAGCGATCTGGGGCAACCACGGGGGGATTGCCCCTACTTTAGGGATTTCTAGTTCCCTTAACCCCTTATGGTTGCATGGGCTTGGGTGTATTCCTCTAGGGATACCTTGACAGGCTTGGCATGCCAGATCTCATCACAGTACTCCTTGATCGTGCGATCTGCTGAGAATTTGCCCGATCGCGCTACATTCAAGATCGCCATTTTTGTCCACTTCTTCTGATCGCGATAGGTTTCGCTTACCCGTTCTTGGCAATCCACATAGGCTTGATAGTCTGCGAACAACATATAGTCATCGCGATACATGAGCGAGTCCATCAAGGGCTTAAAGAGTTCCGTATCGCCAGATGAGAAGTAACCCATCGAGATGCGATCGATCACAGCTTTAAGTTCGGGATTGGTTTGATAGAAGTGCTGAGGGTTATAGCCTTTTGCCTTCATGTCATAGACTTCAGGTGTAGTCAAACCAAACAAGAAGAAGTTCTCCGCACCAACTTCCTCGCGGATTTCGATATTGGCTCCATCTAGCGTGCCAATGGTCAAGGCTCCATTCATCGTGAACTTCATGTTACCCGTACCAGAAGCTTCTTTCCCTGCCGTAGAAATTTGCTCGGAAAGATCGGCAGCAGGATAGATTAACTGTCCTAAGGAAGCGCTGAAGTTAGGGAGAAACACCACCTTCAACCGATTGCGCACGTCGGGATCTTTGTTAACGACATTGGCAACGGAGTTGATCAACTTGATCACCAGTTTTGCCATAAAGTAGCCAGGAGCTGCCTTGCCACCAAAAATAAAGGTGCGGGGTACGATGTCGATATTGGGATTATTTTTAATCTTGATATATAGCCCCACAACCTGCAAAATGGCTAAATGCTGACGCTTGTATTCATGAATCCGCTTGACTTGAATATCAAACAGCGAATCTACATTAATCTCAACACCACTGTGATGTTGAATGTACTCAGCCAACTTTGCCTTATTTTCTCGCTTGATCTGATGCCAATCCTTACAAAAAGCAGGATCGTCAGTATAGGCTTCCAGCTTTCTCAGTTCGTCGAGATGCGTCAGCCATGTCTTCCCAATCTTGGCTGTAATCAGTGCTGATAGTTTGGGATTACTGAGCAGTACCCAACGCCGAGGCGTTACGCCATTAGTTTTGTTGATGAACTTCTCAGGCCAAAGCTTGTAAAAGTCCTTGAGTACGTCGTGCTTTAGCAACTCTGTATGCAAGGCTGCTACGCCATTGACGGAATGACTGCCTACACAGGCTAAGTGGGCCATTCGGACTTGCTTTTCTTGTCCTTCCTCAATCAGAGATAGACGAGACAACAGTGCCTCATCCCCTGGATACCAAGTCTTAACATCGTTGAGAAAACGATTGTTGATCTCATAGATGATCTCTAAATGTCTGGGAAGTAGGGAACTAAACAGGCTCACTGTCCAGCGTTCTAGCGCTTCAGGCATCAAAGTGTGGTTGGTATAAGCAAAGGTGCGTTGGGTGATCCGCCATGCCACATCCCAATCCATTTTATGCTCGTCTAAAAGCAATCGCATCATTTCAGCAATGCTAATCGCTGGGTGGGTGTCATTTAGTTGAATCGCTGCAGTTTCATGCAGGTTCTCTAAGTTCTTATACTTGCGTAGATGATTCCGAATGATGTCTTGCAGCGAACAAGAGACAAAGAAAATCTGTTGTTCTAAACGCAGTTGCCGACCTTGAGGGGTGTTGTCATTGGGATAGAGAACCTTAGAGATGGTTTCCGATCGCATCTTGCTCGATACAGCGCCATCGTAGTCCCCAGCATTAAAGGCTTGGAAGTTAAAGTCATCACCAGCTTCTGCTTTCCAGAGACGCAAGGTATTGACGGTATTTGTGTCGTAGCCAGGCACAGGTGTGTCAAAGGGAATACCGATCGCTGTGTGGCTGGGAATCCACCGCACCCGTTCTTGACCCTTATCGTCGTGGTAGACCTCAGTATGACCGCCAAACTTGACTTCGACGGTGGCATCGGGACGTTCGATTTCCCAAGGATTTCCAAATCGCAACCATTTGTCAGGAATTTCTACCTGCCAACCATCTTGAATGGATTGGTTAAAAATACCGAACTCATAGCGAATGCCATAGCCGATCGCAGGAATTTCGAGGGTAGCTAGTGAATCTAAAAAGCAAGCAGCGAGTCTACCTAGACCTCCATTTCCCAGACCAGGATCGGGCTCTTGTTCTAGGAGTTCATCTAAGTTAAGACCAGAGGCTTGGACTGCTTGGCGGACTGTCTCGTAAATTTCTAAATTAATCAAGCTGTTACCAAGATGCCGCCCCATGAGAAATTCGGCAGACAGATAGTATACAGTCTTGACATCTGATTCTAGATAGGTTTTGACTGTTTTGAGCCATCGCTGTAATAGGCGATCGCGTAGGGTATAAGCCAGAGCCATGTAGTAGTCGTTGGGCGTGGCAATGGCGTTATATTTCCCCTGAATGTAGAAAAGGTTATCCGCAAAAGCTCGCTTTAGTGTCTCAACACTTAAGCCTGTACGGTCGTCTTCAATTTTGATATTGCTCTGTACCGAAGTTTCCATAGTTTGATGTGCAGTTTAATTTGCGGTTTGATTGACTTTGGGGTTCCCAGTGTGGGAATTGCGAATATCGCTATTGTTGATTTGACTTGCCACTTTAACTAACGCATGACTCCTTTTTTATGATTGGTTTAACTTTTTTGGTTTAACTTGCTGGAGAAGTTGACGTGTTGTATGGATAGCCTTGACCTAAATCGAGCTATTTGTTAGTGAGTTTAGCAAATTGAGCTTGGTGTGCAAGTTGTTGACTCTAGCTTAACAATAGGCATTTATGCCCTTTGGCATCATATAGCATGCCGATTGGCTGATTCTGGTAAGGTTGAACACATTACCGAAGCGTCCCAAATCGCGATCCCGATTTGCTCGATCGGAGTTCTCGTAGGTTCAGTAGGGTTCGACCATGCCGCATAAATCTGTTGCCTGACTGCGTATAGCCCTGAAGACCTTACCGCAGAATTGGCACAACTGAATTTTAGGATTGCGATCGCTGGAATGCCTAAAGGGTTTCAGAATGTTTAAAGGTTTTGTGCATCTTTCTGAATTTAATCTAATGTTAATTGCACCTAAAATTCGTTGCCGAAAACTTAAGCCATTTTTTATAGATCTTCGGACTCATCTTCAAGATCCTCATCGGCAGGGAATGGCTCTCCTAGAAATCGCTCTAACATCCGCCTTGTCTCAATTCGTAAGCCGCGTATCTCTGCTTGCTGACGTTGATATTTGCGCTCAAACCGCTCCGATCTGTCTTGGCTTCTGATGGTGGCATCAGCAAGTTGATTAAATTTTGCATCCAACTGGTTGTTTGTCGCTTCGATCGATCTTGCGTTTGATTCGACGATTGCTTCGGTACGAGTTAGCGATCGCGCAGTTTTATCAACAATTGTTCTAGTCTCTGCAAGACCTCTAGTGGTTTCATCAACAATTGTTCTAGTCTCTGCAAGACCTCTTGTAGTTTCATGAATAATTGCCCTAGTGCAGCGTCACATCTAAAAATTAGGGTTGGCAAATAGGCTCAAATCGGCGAAATTGTATAGAGCACGAAGAAGCTTTATGCAAAAGAAATATATTGTCCGATTGACCGAGGATGAAC
>NZ_CBDDRA010000035.1:0-49654 GCF_965232925.1 Tumidithrix helvetica PCC 7403 | reverse complement strand
GCTAGTTCTTGTTCTGTTTCTTTGATGACGATCGCTGTTTTCCCTGCCATCTTACTTCTGCCTTTATACTTTTTTCTCTAGTTTAGTCTATCTGTTATCCTACGCCTTTAAATTGGTATCAGATACTTATTATCTTCCCGCAAATGTCCTTCACTTCAACTTGTGCAGCCGATAAGTTGGACACATCAGAAATCCTAGCAAAAAAATTGAGCGAAATCAAAACCCGACTTCACTCAATTCTTATTGTTAAATTCTAAAGATGATTCTATTCTTCTTTTGTTTCTTGGTACTTAAAGGCAACGACTGCTAAAGGAGGCAGGCAGGCATTTAGCGAATAGGGTTGATTGTGGCAACCCCAGTCATCCGAGTATTTACCGCCCAGATTGCCCATGCCACTGCCACCGTAAATCGTAGCATCGCTGTTGAGAATCTCTTTGTAAAATCCCTTAGCAGGAACGCCGATACGGTAGTCGCCGTGGGGGACAGGGGTAAAGTTACAGGCAACAACGATAAATTCGCCATTGTCGCTGCGACGGATAAACGCCACAACGGAGTTATTCGTGTCATCGCAAGCAATCCATTGGAAACCTTCAGGTGAGAAATCTAGGGTGTGCAAAGCAGGTTCAGCCTTGATCAAGCCATTAAGATCGCCAACGAACTTCTGAAGATTCTTGTGAGGAGCAAATTGAAGTAGACCCCATTCCAAATCGCCCCAAACGTTCCATTCACTCCATTGGGCAAATTCCATGCCCATGAACAGAGTTTTCTTGCCGGGATGGGTGAACATATAGCCATATAGACAGCGCAGGTTGGCGAACTTCTGCCATTCATCCCCAGGGATTTTACCAGGCATAGCGCTCTTGCCATGGACGACTTCATCGTGAGATAGCGCCAGCATGAAGTTCTCGCTGAACGCATACATGATGCTAAAGGTGACGTTGTTTTGGTGGAACTGACGGAACCAAGGATCCATGCTGAAGTAGTCGAGCATATCGTGCATCCAGCCCATGTTCCACTTCAGGTTAAAGCCTAAGCCACCCGCATAGGTCGGCCAAGTGATCATGGGATAGGAAGTAGACTCTTCGGCGATCGAGAGGACGCCGGGGAAGTAGCTAAACAAGATGCTATGGAGGTGACGGAACAACTCGATCGCACTGATATTCTCGCGACCGCCATATTGGTTTGGTAACCACTCGCCCTGCTTGCGGTTGTAGTCGAGGTAGAGCATAGAAGCCACCGCATCGACGCGAATTCCATCGATGTGATACTTGTCAAACCAAAAGAGGGCATTCGCAATGAGGTAGTTACGAACTTCGTTACGACCATAATTAAAAATTAACGTTCCCCATTCCTTATGTTCGCCAATGCGAGGGTCGGCATGTTCGTATAAGTGCGTCCCATCAAAGTTTGCCAAGCCATGACCATCTTTGGGGAAATGGGCTGGAACCCAATCGACAATCACGCCAATGCCATTGGCATGACAGCGATCGATCAAGTACATTAAGTCTTGTGGTGTACCGTAGCGGGAAGTGGCAGCATAATGTCCGATCACTTGATAGCCCCAAGAGCCATCAAAGGGATGCTCGGCGATCGGGAGCAGTTCAATATGGGTGAAGCCTAGCTCTTTGACGTAGGGAATCAGTTTATCAGCCAGTTCGCGATAGGTTAAAAATCTCGCCGTAGGCTTTAGGTCAGCGGCAGAAACGGCGGGATAGCCATCCGCAGGAGGCTGTTCGATCGCCCCATGCATCCAAGATCCCAGATGCAGTTCGTAGACTGAGACGGGCTTTTTCAGCGGATCGGTGTTGCGGCGCGTTTCCATCCAGTCCCGATCTTGCCACTGGTAAGTACTGAGGTCAGCCACAATCGAGGCTGTCTTGGGGCGAATTTCTTGCTGAAATCCATAGGGATCGGACTTTTCGTAGATATGCCCATCTGAATTTTTAATTTCGTACTTATACGCTGTACCTGCACCAATGTCAGGAATAAACAAGTCCCATACTCCAGGCTCGACGCGGCGCATTTGGTGCTTGCGCCCATCCCATAAATTAAAATCACCGAGTAATGAAACGTTGCGAGCATTGGGAGCCCAAACCGCAAAATATACACCCTTTACCCCATCCACTTCGGTGAGGTGAGCGCCCATTTTTTCGTAAATTTGGTAATGATTGCCCTCGCCAAATAGGTAGCGATCGAAGTCAGTCAAAAGGGGTGACTTGAAATAGTAAGGGTCGTAAATCAGGCGATCGCCGCCCGGTTCGGTCACTTTAAGTTTGTAGCTAAATAGTTGTGGGGCATCCGCGATCACGCATTCAAAAAAGTGAGGGTGATGCACTGACTGCATGGGATAGTGGCTTTTTTCGTCAGGATTAACAACAGCAACGGCAGTAGCATCAGGCAGGTAGGCACGAATCACCCAGACAGATTTACCATCTAACTCAATTTCATGGGGACCTAAGACAGAGTAAGGATCGTGATGCTGATTCCAAACAATCCGATCGATCTGCTCTGTTGCAATTGTGGGTGCTATAGCCATAAAAATTGAGTAAATATACTTATTGTTAAGATTTCTTACTGAAATTGTATCTCTGAAATGATACATTTCTAGCTCTAACTAAAGATAGAGCTATTCAATTATAGGCTGCTGTGGTAAGCCACCCTCGAATCTAAACCAAGCGATCGCAAAATAGCACTTAATACCTCAGCCCGATCGCGATCGGGGTAGCCCTGCACGCGAATATGACTTCCTAGCCTTGAAGGGGCAATTTGAGCCGTTGGGACAATACTGCGAACCTGAAATAAAATGTTGGGCGAACTTGAGGGAATAATCACAATATAGCGGCTTAGCTCGAAACTAGAGGGTGGGACGAGCAAAGCGATCGGCATATTGAGTGGTTGCGTAAAGGCAAAGGTTTGCGGAATCGGCACGCTGTTGGGCAGTAAGTTTGCCAAATTTTGCTGGGATGACGCGATCGAAACGGCTCGATCTTTAGGTGCTGGGGCTTTAGGTGTTTGAGTTTGCGGCTTAGGAGAATTCATCGGTTTTGACTGTGCCACAGTAGTTACTGATGGTTTGGGTGTAGCGGGTTTGGGTGTAGTAGGGTTGACTGTAGATGGGGAAGTAACAGGTAAAGGCAGGGATGGCGAAACCTCCTTCATGATGGTGACAGAAGACAGATACATTGTTTCTGCTACAGATGCGATCGCCGCTTCTGTACTGGGTCGATCGAGACTTGGCTGGGGTTCTGCACTTTGAAGCTTTGCACCCGTAGGAGCCAGTAGGGCAGAGGGTAGTGATTCGCTTCCTTGTGCTGGCTTTGGTGAAGGCGCGATCGCTACAGCAGGTTTCGGGAGTGGGGATACTACAGAGGGAGTCGGAATCGTAGTTACTTCAGCAGGTTTCTGAATTGTAGTCGCTACGGTTGGTTTTGGGAGTGGGGATACTACAGCAGGTTTCGGAGTTGTCGTCGTCGTTGGTAGATTCGCAACTGGATTCAGGGGTGGCTTGACGGTTGGTTTAACAGTTGGAGTTGCAGCTAAAGGTTTAGGGGTTGGGGTTAGATTTGGTGATGGTTTAGGCGTTGGCTGAGATACAGAGGGTGCAATCGGTTTAGGGTTTGGTAGCGCCGCCACAGGAGGAATTGTAGGATTTTTAGGAGTTGTAGGGGTCGTAGTGATCGCGGTTGGCATACTGGCAGGATTTAGGGCTACGAGACCAGCGACCTTGTTGCGATCTAGATCGTTCCCCACTGCCACTAAGGTTGCAGCGGTGGAATTATTAATATCTTTATCACCGTTATTTTTAAAAATGTTGCCACCCAAACTTTGAGGCATGCCTAGATCGGGGTTGGGCTGACCTTTGCGATCGCGTAAAACCACCAAGCCATTGCGTTTGTTATTTGCAATCAAATTGTCTCGAAGCTTTGGGGTAGAGAGATTGGAAATCACCACGCCATCCATGTTATTGAGAATGCGATTTTTCTGCACCAATACATTCGATCTTTGTCCGATCGCCAAGCCAAATCCTGTGTTATCAAAGGTATTGAACCGAATCTCTCCAGTACTTGTCCCGACAGCGGAAAGTCCATTCGCACCATTCTGGCTAAATAGATTATCGATCACAGATGCATTGGCATCGCCTGTGAGAAATACACCTTCGCGGTTGTTTTTTGTAAAGGTGTTATTGGTGATCGTCACGCGCTTCTGCGATTCAACCCAAACCCCTGTACCCCTCGTATTGGGATTCTCAATCGTGATGCCTTCAATGCGCGAGTCGCTCCCCGCTAAGATCGTAACGTTCTGTCCTGCAAATGTTGGGCTGAGATACTTTCCCCCACCAAGAATGACAATCCCTTTTCCCTTAATCTCAGGATCGCCGCGCAGTACAACCCCTTGGGGCAGTTTAATCGGAAAGCTTTCGCCTGTCTCAACACTGTAAGTCCCAGTGGCTAGTTGAATAATTGTATTGGCAGGTGGATTCGTGCTTAAAGCAGCAGTAATGGAAGGAAAGGGATGTGCCTCTGTGCCATCAACCGTTATGTTTGTATTCCCAGTGGGATTGGCATTTTTTTTGGGAGCGACAAAAATTACTGATTCGTTCTCAAAACTTATTCGCGTGTCTTTTTTACTTAAACCTGAGTCGAGCGAATTACTGGAAGATGAATTAAACGTAAAGGGAGCAGCTAAAGCAGTGGAAGTGAAAGCGATCGCTATGGCAGTCACCATAGAGGGGAGGATTGAATTGCGTCTCATAATCTAGCCCTTCTATAAAAATTAATTCGGTAGTTCTCAAAATCCAAAACCTACTAATAGGCTACCAAGTTTTACGAAAAAATCACAGGGATAGTATGAGGTATTCACAAAAACATCTTTTCGTACCAATTCTTCCTATGCAAGCAACAGTTCAAACAGATCTCGCAAACTGAGTTGCACTAAGTTGGCAAAATCAGGAAAAGGGAGCATTGTTTCTGGTAAATCGAAAACCTGAATCTCTCGCTTCGATTCGTAAACAAACACCGTTTGTTCGCTGGGGTCGATTAGCCAACCCATTTGAGTTCCATATTTTAAGCAATGCAAAATATTTTTTGTAACTTTTGTTTGGCTTTGATCGGGTGACAAAATTTCAATTGTCCAGTCTGGCGCAATCTGAAATGCATTGGCAATTTCGCTGTTCTCATCGCGCAAAATCCGATCCCAACTGAATACTGAAATATCTGGAACGATGGAGCGATCGCCAAAGGTACAACGCAATTCCGCAAAAGCCCGCGCAATCCGCTTAGATCGCAGAGCCGCATTGAGCAATGATGCCAACTCTGTCTGAATCGCACTATGCTTTCCTTGTGGCATAATTTTCTGGGAAATTCGACCTTCAATATATTCGCTCGCAGGTTTTGTTTCTGGAAGTTGCAGAAATTCTTGTAATGTCAGTGTTGGGGCTATGGCTTGGATCATTTTTAATCTTCCCAATGCGAGGAGAACATGACTCTCAACAAGTTTACCTTATAAGAACCCGAGCGCAACTTACAGGCTTGCCGCAAACACTGGATTTGCCGTGAGTTGTAAATCTGGGAAAACGTTAAAAACGAGGGAATCGTTATTTTGGAATAACCGCTTTTGATATTCATCCCCAACGAGATTGCAGATTGTTCAGTTCCCCATCAATGAGTTCATGGCGATAGCGATCGCCATAGTCTCGAATAAATTCATTCGCTGTTAGGAATTTGGTGGCTGCTTGAACCATCGTGCGCTCCCGAATCTTAACGAACCCCGATCTCAAAACTATTTTGGCTCCAATCAAGTTATAGAGAGATCCCCGACTTTTTCTGATTCTCCAACTTTGCCCCAAAAGTCGGAGATCTAAGATCTTGCAGCTAATATCTCAGCCTACAGACAGAAAATCGCAAAATTTCTTAAAATAACTTAATATAAATATACAATCGATTTGTAAAGACATAAAAACTTTTAAACCGTACGCATGAACTCGCAAACGATCGCACCTCTAAACAGCTTTCTGGTCAAGCAGGAGCCAAGCTTATATAACTTCGCCAGCTATCAAGGAATTGCGATCGGTTTAGGGATTTTGGGTTTATGGGCGATCGCACTTTACTTTTGCTTAAGTATGAATCTCGCAGAGATGCCGATTCTATTCGTGATTTTGGCGGTTCTGGGGCGAACCTTTTTGCATACGGGCTTATTTATCGTTGCCCATGATGCTGCCCACGGGACGGTATTTACAGGCGATCGCAGAGTGAATGACTGGTTTGGTAGAATCGCGATCGCAATCTACGCACTCTTGCCCTATGCGAAGTTCCTTAAAAACCACGGTCTCCATCATAAAAATCCTGGTAGGGCAGGCGACCCAGACTTCCATGACGGACGGCATAAGAATGCGATCGCTTGGTATATGGCGTTTATGGTTCGCTATCTCGATCGCCGTCAACTAGTTGTGATTTTTGTGGGGTTTACGGTTATCTTCCATTCGCTCAGACTGGGTATGCAAGTTTCGCCCATCAATCTTTTGCTGTTTTGGATCTTGCCGATTTTGCTGAGTTCCATGCAATTGTTCCTTTTTGGGACGTTCCTCACCCATCGTGAGCCCCAACAGGGCTATACCAATCGACATCATGCCATGAGTAGTAATTTTCCAGTGATGCTCTCATTTCTAGCTTGCTATCACTTTGGCTATCATTGGGAACACCACGAATATCCCCATTTGCCTTGGTATAAACTGCCCTCAGTCAGAAAGTGATTCAGGTTTGGACGATTGGAGAGAAGCATTCTAGAGGGAATTCCCTTAATATGAATGCTCCACTTCCCGAAATTCTTAAAATTCTTATTGTCCTTTTAGCTGAATCAACTCGATCTTATAGCCATCAGGATCTTCTATAAAGGCGATTTCAGTGCTCCCATGCTTCATAGGACCAGGTTCGCGCGTAACCTTCCCACCCAGTTCTTTGATATTCGCACAGGCAGCATAGATATTATCCACACCCAATGCCACATGACCAAATCCATTGCCTAAGTCATAGGATGTTGTATCCCAATTGTGGGTTAACTCAATCACAGCATTACTTTTCTCATCGCCATAGCCCACAAAAGCAAGCGTAAACTTACCATTCGGATAATCCGTTCTTCGTAATAGCTGCATACCTAAAACATCACAATAGAACTTAATGGAACGCTCTAAATCGCCTACCCGAATCATCGTATGTAAGACTCTCATGACTTTTTCTCTAACGTTTAACTGAATTTGCCATCACTATAACAATTTACAGTTGTATGCTGAATTATCGATCGCGACAAATTTGTTCGATCGTTTGGCTAGCCTGCTGTCCGTACCCCCCACCAAACAGGTTAAAGTGATTGAGAATGTGGTAGAGGTTATAGAGGGTTTTGCGCCGTTTATAGCCCGCATTCAGAGGGAAAGCCCGATCGTAAGACTGATAAAACTGCGATGAAAAGCCACCAAAGAGTTCGGTCATGGCAAGATCGACTTCGCGATCGCCAAAGTATAAAGCAGGGTCAAAAATTACGGGTTCTCCCTGAGCGAATGCAACATTGCCACCCCATAGATCGCCGTGAACCATAGAAGGCTGTGGTTGATAGTTTTCAAAAAGCGGCGGTATCGCATCAAAGAGCTGGCGATCGGATACGCGACAGCTAAAACCACGTCTTTTGGCCAGTTGTAGTTGATAGCCAAGGCGATGTTCTAGCCAAAATTCTACCCAGTCAGATGTCCAAGTATTGATCTGAGGGGTTGAGCCAATCGTATTTTGTTGTTGCCAGCCAAAGCCCTGCGTGCTGGTGATGCGGTGCATAGCAGCCAGTTTGCAAGCGAGTAAATCCCAGTCTTGTTGACCACCAAACGCGATCCATTCCATCGCAATGTATGATGAACTTCCTTGAACTCCCCAGCAAATCGGTCGAGGCACGCGAATGGTTTGTGTGTCGTACATCTGCTGCAGCCCGATCGCTTCGGCTTCAAACATAGCAACTTTTGCAGCGATATTGGTTTTAACAAAAAATTTGCGATCGCGATCGATCAGGCAAACTGCATGATTGATACTGCCACCACCTAGGGGTTGGCGATACTCTACGCTAAATTTTTCACCGATCGCCTGAGAAATACGCTCAGCAATTTCAGCCCACATAAGTTAATCTTTATCCCAATCCCTAAATAAAACGTAACTAAAAAACATAAAGAAGTTTTATATAATGCGATCCAATAACTAAAAAAACTTTACTAAATTACATTGCATTCTACAGAGCCCAATTTGGGAATGCAGAGCTTGATGCAACTCATTGACTAGACTTGCTGAAGTTTGCGTTTCTAGCCTCGGTTTTTATCTCTGTATAAATGCAAGTAATTTATCTATTCTAAGGTTTACAGGCAGCGAAATTTAGTTGGAAAGTTTAGTGAAATAAAGTCAAAAAATTTAGTCAAATTTTAAAAATAGGTAAAAGGCTATGAACGAACTAGGTAAATATCGCTTCACTTGCACCCTTTCTCTGGGTGACATCTTTGGTCAAATCATTGTTTGGGTAGGTGTAATTTTTGCAAGTCTAGCCTCAGCTCTAGCCTTAATGAGCCATCCTATTTATTCATTCGCAGCGGTGGGTTTAATTATTGTTACTTCCCTTCCTTTTCTACTGTTTGCTTTTGTCACCACTCTATTCAACCACATTGAAATTACCCCTGTAACGGAAGAAGAAAGAAATAGACCGAGATCCAGGGGGACAACGCCACTCAAAGCCGTAGCAAAAGCTATTTCATAGTTTTGGTTTCTAGATTCGCAAAAGCGATTTACGCAGAACGTTGAGCAAAACATTAAGTTATTAGTCAGAAACCTAGCTTTGTCTGTTCAAAAATTTGGGTATAAATCTTGGGTATGGCGATCGCAAATGCGCGATCGTCTTTTTTATGTGCCCCCTGATATGCCCCTCTAAAGGTCGAATTCTCTTATATTATTGAAGGCTTGATGTCATGAAAATCGTTCGCTCATTCAGGAGACAGAAATAACTAGACATGCTGGAGATATTGCAATCAAGCATTGACGGCATCGCTGTGGGCAGCATTATTGCTCTGGCGGCGGTGGGCTTAACTTTAACCTACGGAATTTTGCGCCTCGCTAACTTTGCCCATGGCGATATTCTCACCCTAGGCGCTTATTTGGCATTTTTTGCCAACACCGTCATGAAGATCGATATTTGGTCATCGATCTTGTTTGGTTGTGGGGTCGCGATCGCCTTTGTGCTGATATGTGAAAAAATCCTGTGGTCACCGCTGAGAGCACGCCGCGTCACACCTACAACGATGATGATTGTATCGATTGGACTGGCACTGGTGGTTCGAAATGCGATCGTGCTAATTTGGGGTACAGCGCCACATAAATATAACCTGCCAACTTACTCAGCTTTAAATCTATTTGGCTTTTTAATCACAACCAATCGCGCCATTGTGATTGCGGCAGCGATCGTCGTGATTGTAGGGCTGTACTGTCTTTTGCAATATACCAAAATTGGACGTGCTATGCGTGCAGTTGCCGACAGTCCCGAATTGGCAAGGGTGACAGGCATTAATGTCGATGCTGTGATTCTCTGGACTTGGGTCATTGCAGGTGGTTTAACGGCTTTGGGTGGTACGATGTACGGCTTAATCACCAATTTGCGTCCGAATATGGGTTGGTTTTTGGTGTTGCCTATGTTTGCCTCTGTGATCTTGGGTGGCATTGGCAATCCTTACGGGGCGATCGCGGGGGCAATCATCATCGGTGTTGCCCAAGAAGTTGCGACTACTTGCCCAACCTCGCTAGGCGAACTATCGAAGTACTGTATTGGCACAGATTATAAACTAGGAGTGGGGTTGCTAATTATGATTCTTGTTTTATTATTTAAGCCACAAGGACTATTTAAAGGAACGATGTAATCGCAAAGCTCGCAACCACCTACCAGCTTCTCTTTTGACTACTTTACTGTCCCACCCAATATGTCTCAAAACGATAGATTTCTAGATCGGCAAATTGCTTTATTAATCAAAAATGCACCCAACGATGGTGCGACACCTGGGGCAGTAAATTTAGTTGCCACGGTGCTAAAAGCGATCGCCGCTCGACTCAGACACCTCAAGTATTTTGTGATTCAAGATCGATATGGTGGTTGGCTACTAAACACGCTAAGCAATCGTGAATCGCCCGATATCGAAAAGACCGTCGTGTATGCCTACTGTAGCCGAACGACGGCAAATATTGAATGCTTAAAACTTGCCAGTCCAGATATTGAATGTGTGGAATATGGCATTATCGATATTCTGTTTCGCCTGATCGGACTCAAGCAAGTAGATAGTCTGATCGTGTTCGATCATCCTACCAATGCTCAGCAAGGAACAGAAATTGCTCGCCAAGATTTAGAGAAACTGTGCGAAAAGCAAATTAAGCGAGTCAAATTTAGCCATCGCAAATTACAAGAAATGAAAGACTCTAGTTTGTGTTAGCTCTCAGACTCCTAAGAACACCTATTGAGCCAAATTTAAAAGTACGAGCATTCTAGGTAATATCAATGCTCCTCCTATAACAAGAGCTGCGATCGCTGAAACCAATACAGCACCAGCGGCACAGTCTTTTGCTACCTTTGCCTGTTTATGATAGGTTTTGCCCACGGTCAAGTCCACAACGGCTTCAAGGGCAGTGTTGAGTAGCTCCATCATTAAGATGACTGCGACGATCAGACTGACGATCGCAAAATCAACCCTCGGTAACTGGATATATACACTCAGCCCCAGCACCAAAACACCCATAACCAGATGAATCCGAAAATTTCGTTGGGTTTTGAATGTGTAAGCAATACCTTCGCCAGCAAATTTAAAACTGAGTCGTAAACTAGTAGCAACCTGTAATGAGGGAGTATGAAAGGTGGGAAGATTTAAAGGCTTTCGATCTAGCAAACTGGGATCGAGTAAATCTGGATCTGAGGTTGGCTCTAACAGGCGAGCATCATCTTGACTAGTTTCGGAGAGGCTTGATTCTGAAAAGCTTTGAGATGTAACGTTAGCTGCCATAAATTTATTTGATTTAGACTTAGCAAGCGAAATGACGTTAGACGGAATAGAACTGCATTACAGGGATTTTGTGCAACATGTCTAGATTACCTTCAGTCTCAGAATTGGTCTAGTATTTTGACTGCTCGCAATTAATTTGACGGTGAGTTTGTAACGGGCTCATATACCCTAGCGTCTTGCAGCGATCGCAACATCACCTCTTGTTGTGCCAGCATGATCTCTAAACTTTCTCGATCTGGATGATCCCATCCCAACAAATGAAGTAAGCCATGGGCTGCAAGCCACGCAAGCTCCTGTCTGACGCTATGCCCCTGCTCGGTGGCTTGGCGCTGGGCAGTAGTCACTGAAATAATAATATCGCCTAGATAGGTCGGTTCAGAATAGGGCTCGCCCAGTGTCACTTCGCTTACTGTCTCGTCGCTCAGTGCCAGATCCCTTAGGGTCTCATCCATCAGTTCTTGTGGCACAGTAGGGACATCAGCTTCAAGGGCGGCAAATGCCAAAACATCTGTAGGGCAGTCTAGTTGCCTATATTGAGCATTTAATTTTTGGATCTCAGCATCATCTACGATTAGCAAAGCTACCTCATAGGCTCCTGTTGCCATGATGTCAGGCGTTAGGAAATCAGCCCACACACCAAACCAATTCTGCCAGTCCTGCTCCTCAATTGGAGGGCGATCGGCGATCGCGGCATCAATATCTACGATTAAATCAATACTCAAGAATCACCCAAAAAATTAATGAAAAACAACTGCAAGCCCTACGAGCAGACCTATGACACCTGCTGTGGTTAGGGCAAAATGAAACAGAGAAGTGGCTCGTTTTTTGACCATGTTCCGCATTGCCAGCTTGACATAGCTATCTTTCTTCTCCTCTGCATTATCTTTGGTTGTTTGCCTCAATGGGGCATTGGTGGGAGAAGAATCAGGTGTCATAAGCAATAGCAATTTAGAGGGTTAAAGACGCATTAAGGATCTTAACTAAACTTTATCATTAAGTAAGTCGGTGGATTTAAAATGAATCATCGTAGTAGACCGACAGGGCTAATGAAGTGCAAATCCCCTGCAATTTTACGTACCATTTTAGGCTCGTCTTATTCCACTACGTTTAATTGTTCCAACCAAACTTAGTTGGAAGCTTCAAAAAATCGAGAAGTTCATGACTGAATCTGAGCTTTTTGAATTTCTAGAATCGTGTCCCTAAATAAAATCTAAATAAAATAATACTAAAAATATCAATCTTTACATAATTAGTTCTCGAAATCTCGAATTCCTAGAAATTCTCAACAGTCTTTCAGTCAATATTTAGCAGTTTTGCTTATTGCATTAAACCCGAATTAAAGCGACAATTAAAAAGTTAGGGGCTGTGCTAAGCAACTATATATAAAAGGAGCACAATATTATGGCAGTTGAAAAAGTTAACTCATCCTCTAGTTTGGCTGAGGTGATCGATCGCATCCTTGACAAGGGAATAGTCATTGATGCTTGGGTTCGTGTTTCATTGGTGGGGATTGAGCTTTTATCGATTGAAGCTAGAGTCGTTATCGCTTCTGTAGAAACTTATCTTAAGTATGCAGAAGCCGTTGGTCTGACTACATCTGCAGCTGTACCTGCAGCCTAAATTCTTAAATATTGGATTGTAAAATCTCGCATTTAAGAATTTGTCAATCTCAGTCCATTAGCTAAATTAATTTAGCTACTCGTATGCCAGCAAAAATAGGTATTTCATAACTATTTTGCAAATAGGGGGGGGACGTGTTAGTGCGTCCCTTTTTGATTTTTCTATTCGTGACGCTCAAAATTCCATAGAGTAGCCGATCAGCAAGACAAGTTTTCTAACGTAAAATGAAATCGATCGAACAATTTCGGGGGGGAGTATTTCAGAACACATGCAAGAATTTCATGAATTTGCATCAGCAGAAATTGCATCAACAAGAGCTGCATTACACATTTTCCAAATAAACGCTCAAGCATTATTTAAAAAGCTCTAAACCGACTATATATCCAAATTCAGTAAGTAGTGAGGATAAAACAATGACTTCTCTAATGCAGATGTTCGCAGAAGCAAGACAAAAAAGATTAGAAGAAAGAGCAGGATTTTTAGCTGAGTTTCAGCGAGAGCAACAGGCTAGAGCGCAACAACTTCAGGCACAGTTTGCTGCCCTTGCCGATGACTTAGCCCAAGCAAGACAAGACCGTTTAGAACTCGAGCAGTTTCGCCAAGAGATTGCTGCTGAGACCCAAGAAGAACGTTTCCTGGAGTATAAAGTGCGCTCAAGCGAAATTCAGACTCACTTAAGTGAGATCCGAAAAACTCGCCTGACATCCACGAAACAAGACAGAGTGCAGAGGGTTAAAGAAGTATCAACTAGAGCAAGCAAAACCCGATCGCAGCTCAGTCAGATCCAAAGAAGTCGATTGATGTCGGCAACGGCAAAAGCCGCCGCTCGGTTAAATCAAGTCGCCGATCGCTCTGATGCCATACGATCTCACTTAACGCAACTCACAAAAATTCGCACAACCACGGCTGTGCAAGCTAGCCAAGCAAGGCATCGTGAAGTCCAACTTCGGACTGCGACGACAAGATTACAAATGCAGCAAACTCGACTCCATCGCACGCAACAGGCAATGCAAGACCAAGAGCAGCGAGCGGAGCAAACTGCTCAGTTTGCAGCGGATGTACAAGAACAACTGCAACAAATGAGTGGCGATCGCTCTGTTATAGCCGAGACGCTCAAACAACAACTATCTGACTTTTACACAGAGCTAAAGCAGTCGGTTTGGGGTGGGTTGAATGATGAAATTAGCGTTGTAACTGAGCCTAAGACCGAAGTTACGCCGCCCAGTCCAGAAATTCTTGCGGTCTCCCCATCTATTGCTAATGTTGTCAGCAATATAAGTAACAACAGAAGAAAGGCTTCGCGTCCAAAGCCAAAAAGCTTTGCGACAAAGGCGATTGAAGCACCTCCTGTCACAGTTCCACAAAAGCCGATCGAAAAAGCCCCTGAAAAAATGCCAGAAGTCGTTGTAACTAAGGTAAATGAGGTCTTACCTGATGTAACCGTTAAATCTGTCAATAAAGTAGATCGATTTATCCATGATTATGTGGCGAATCTAGCTGACGGGAAAACATTGCTACAAGTGATAAGCGATCGCGATACAGTAAGAGACTTACTAGCTCAAGGGGCTAATCAACTCAAAGTCGATCCTTCTGACATTCTTAATGCACTTCTGCAAATGGCAGAAGGCATTGCAAGTAATGCCTAGATTGTCTTCTCCAAAATTAAAGATCGAAAATTTAAGCAGCCGATGCCTGTCTGCAAACAGTCTGCCTCTATAGACAAAAAATGTATAAGGTGTTTAATTCTCGTGCCGATCGAAACCACAAATCTTTGTTTTAAAGTCATCAAGCCTTAACAATCCTTTAATTCCTAAACCCATGACCACAGTTCTCCAAGCAAATCCGAGACAATTTGTTAGCACAGAATTTACAAAGCAGATTGTTCGTCGGGCTTTACGCTATTTGCAATCGGGCTTTGCGATCCATTTGCGCGGGCCTGCGGGAACGGGTAAAACCACTTTAGCCATGCACCTAGCAGGGCTACTCGGTCGTCCCATGGTTTTGATTTATGGTGATGAAGAGTTACGGTCTTCGCAATTGATTGGTTCTTCATCGGGTTACACGCGCAAAAAAGTTGTAGATAACTACATTCACTCTGTGCTCAAGGTCGAAGACGATATGCGCCAAAGTTGGGTAGACTCTCGCCTCACTTTGGCAGCAAGAGAAGGCTTTACGCTCATTTACGATGAATTTAACCGCTCTCGTCCTGAGGCAAATAATGCGCTCTTGAGTACGCTAGAAGAAAAGCTAATCGTTCTTCCGCCTGATAGCTCTCAATCTGAGTACGTGCGAGTCAATCCTTTATTTCGTGCCATCTTTACCTCTAATCCCGAAGAATATGCGGGGGTTCATCCTACCCAAGACGCGCTGCTCGATCGCATGGTTACCATTGATATTGGTGAAGCCGATATTGATACTGAAAAGCAGATTTTGGTCACGCGAGTAGGGTTAGATCGGATCCAAGCCTTAAAGTTACTCAATTTAATTCGCAGCTTTCGCCACAAGGCAGAGCAAACCAAAACATCTAGCTTGCGCGTTTGTCTAATGATTGGGAAAATCTGCCAAGATCATGAGATTCCTGTATCGGGACAAAATGCCGATTTTCGCGCGATCTGCTTTGATGTGCTACTCTCTCGCTATGGGAAATCCGATCAAACCGCAGAAATTCTTACTCATTTACTCGATCAACTTCCATAATGACTCAAGCAATCAAAAGCAGCGTCAATGGTTCTTCCCTTGCTGACATCCTAGAGCGCGTCTTAGATAAAGGGATTGTGATTGCAGGCGATATTACCGTATCAGTCGGTAATGTGGAATTATTAAGCATTCGGATTCGCCTTTTAATTGCCTCTGTCGATAAAGCCAAAGAAATTGGCATTAACTGGTGGGAGTCAGATCCATATTTATCTAACCGCAGCCAAGAGTTAATGGTGGCAAATCAGCAACTCTTAGAGCGTGTTAACCTTTTAGAAAAAGAATTAGCCTTGGTAAAACAGGCTAGCCTACCTGAAAGTGAAGGCACAGAAAAGGCGTGAACTGTATGCATCCCGAAGGGAATCGCAGTATTACCAAGGCAGGGAGAGCGCTTCCCAAAAGGCAACAAATCAATGAGATTGATGTAAAAAGAAGCTGTGATTATTAAGATCCCTCTAAACTTTCCCTTAAGGAATTCATAATCTTTCCGTGCAAAAATAAGTGAGTGTTTATTTCACGAGGTGACAAAACATCATGAGCATTGGCAAGCGTTTCAGAGAAGTCGTAGCCGTTTGTGTAGCTAGTGTAGCAATTGCAGTTAGCGGATTTTGTGAGTCTTCAAAAGCGAATGAGAGTTTGCAGTCTAATCTGCGTCAAGGTGGTTACGTAATCTATTTCCGCCACGGGTTAGCTAGTAATGACGCACGTCCTGACGATAAACTACCTACACAAATCAAGGATTGTAAAGGAGAACGGCACATCACAGAGTCTGGCATTAAAGTCATAAAAACGATAAAAAGCCAGTTCAATGCTCTGAAAATTCCTGTAGGTAAAGCGATCTCAAGCCCTGCTTGCAATGCAATGGAAACTTCTTGGTATCTACTTGGCACCCTTGTTACAGTGGCTCCAACGTTAGATGGGAACCCTCGCGAACAGATCTGGACTGAATTGCGCCCTTTTTTAGTCTCAGCTCCAGCAAAAGGAACGAATACTGTTATTTTCGCTCATGGCACAAATATTAAAGCCCTAACTGGACTGGTACTTGCCGAAGGAGAAGCAGTGATTTACCAACCAGATGGTAAAGGTGGGTATACATTCGTAACGCGATTGAAACCCGAAGATTGGTCTTCAAAATAATAAGGAACGTGCAGCTAAATTGTCAGGATTCCCCTTTAATCAGTTTCATTAGTTTCCATCAAATTAAGAGACACCAATTTCGGATTTCAGTCATCTCTTTATCGAACTTCGCGCAATCGTGAAGCCCTATGCTGATTGCGTTATGCAAAGACTGACACAGAAAACTATCTCTATATATAGCGGTTAGCATTCAGCTATTAGCTATTAGCTTTTTAGAAGCCTTGCTACGCGAGGCAATTATCCAGAATAGATGTCCTAATTTATCTCACGGCTGCAATAGATACATGGTACATACAGAAGAACAAGAAGCCTATATTCTTTGATGCAGTTCAGATAAACAGGCTATGTCTGAGTTGAAGCATATCGCAGCAAGCTATGAATTCCATACAAAGCTGGGATTCTGGGAAGTAGAACGAGTTTTGTTTTTTGCCAAGCAAACTACAGATTCAGAATGAGTTCATGCGATCGCGTTTGTTTGATTGCGAATTTTGAGATCGGCAATCGGCATTTTTTGACTTGGTGTTTTACTCCACCGCGCGATCGCGTTGGTAAGCCCAATTGGCAAGGAAGGCAAAAGCACAGCCCGTCCATAGCAGCCAAATCAGATGCAGCCAGAAATAGCCGTCGTAGGGCTGCCCTGCCGACCAGAGCACCAGTTGTCCGTAGTGGTAGAAGGGCGAATAGGCGATCGCATCTTGAACGGATTGAGGAACGGGTAAAGGCAACCCGCAGGTAAACAGCGCGATCGGAATCGCTAAGCCAGCAATGGAATCCACACTTTTGGGATTGACCAGATAGCCTAACGCCAAGCCGAAAATCGTAAACGGAATGCTGCCCAAAAGCAACATCGTAAATTCTAGCGATCGCTGTCCCCAAGACTGATCGATGCCAAGTTTCCAAGCCCCTAGCCCCAAGACAATGAGTAGGCTAATCGTCGCGATCGCCAACGACATCACCACCTTTGCCGACAGATAGGCAAAGGGATGCAAAGGTGTGACGCGCAATAGTTTCAGCCAACCCTCGACCCGCTCAACCGCAACCCGCTTGCCTGTGCGCTCAAAGGCGATGGTCAGCAGGCTCAGCCCCGCAAAGAAAATTGGGCCTAACATGCCCAAGCGCTCGTCGGGTGGGAACAAAGCGATCGCACTGGAAAACAGAAAGATGCCAATCGCATAGGTGGGTGTTCGCAATAACTGTAGCGACTCTGCCCAAAGTTGCGGCAAAAATCCTCGCGATCGGCTGTCATTCCCATAGAGCAACATTGAAGAGCTCTCTGCTGGCGTATCATTTGCCGCACGCAATATGCTCTCCGAATTTGTACCCGCGAAGGAATAAACGGGTATACCGCCCTTCGACATCGCCACCTGTTTAGGCGCTGTCTCAGAAGGAGTTGGCATTTTGCCGATCGCACTCTGCCGATCTTCCTGAATGCGACCATCCTGCAAGGTAATCGTTCGCATTGCGAGGCTGTTTAACTCTTTCCAGTCAGCTTGATTGTTCGTCACCATCAAGACAGTTTTGCCTTGGAACGCGCAGAGACGCAGTTGCTTCCAAAAGTCAGTATAGCCCTCAGGATCGAGGTTGCGCGTCGGTTCGTCTAACACGAGCAGATCGGGCTTGCCAGCTAAGGAGAGAGCAAACAACAGCCGCTGTTCTTGTCCGCCTGACAGATCCGCTGCCCAGTCGTTGTGCTTTCCCGCTAAGTTCACTGTATTGAGGATCTCTTCAGTAGAGAGCGCATCAGGGTAGTAACTGCGCACGAGGTCAATTAGTTCCTTAACCCTCAGATTTTTGGGCGGTCTCACCTTCTGCAAAACCACACCTACGCGTTTTTTGGCGGCAGGAAGGCGTGGCGATCGCCCCAATAACAGAGCCGTCCCCGTATCTGGCTGTAACAAGCCGAGGATGATACTGAGCAAGGTGGTTTTGCCCGCGCCATTCGTGCCACGCAGGACGACAAATTCCCCTTGTCGAACGGTCAAACTAATCTCTTGGAGAATGACTTTCTGCCCAAAGCGTTTAGAAACGTTCTGAAGTTCGATAAAGTGCATGATTATTGAAAGCTATACTGCCAAAGGGATCTTCGGCTTTTTGGCAAAGTTTAAGATCTTGATGGGCGTAAATCAGAAAAAGTTGGGGATCTGAAAACTGACAAGGCTCAATGCATGAATTGGCTGACGATCCAACCCACGACAAATCCCGCACCAACCGCCACCATCACAGAGGTTCCAAGTGCGGTGGTTAGCACGAGTACGGTTGCAGCACTGGCTCCAAGAGCCAAAATTACGGGTACGGTGGCAACTGGCGCGATCGGGTTGCAGCTACTAAAACTAAAGATGCAGTTGTTGCTTCCTTTATTCGCAAACAAGAACATGGTCAGCACCAACACGCCGAGCAGCCCAGCCATGAGGGTGCGATTCCCAGACAAGGCAGCCCAGCGCTCTGCCAGCCCTGACATAAGACTCGTACTGGGGGACTCTCCCGACGCAGCAACGTTTTTTGCCTGCAATTCAGGGGATGGAGTTGCAACCTGTGCGGGTTGCGTGGACTGAACGGCTTTACTAGTCTCAGAAATGCTGGTATCAGGTTTGGAGGAAGACTGCATAGGTATACCTCGTGAGGTCGAAGGGACAACTTTTACACTTTACGAGATACTGGCAGCTTTGGTGAAAAATTTAACGAAAAACCACACTGCTACTCCAAGACCAACCGTGACGATCGCAGGGGCTCCAGCTATGGCAGAGACGATCGCGACAGCCGCACCTGCGGCGGCTCCTACAGTATTGGGGGGCATTTTATCGCTAGGCTTTCGATCGCGGCTAGTTGCTACGCGGTTATCCTGCGATTTAAAACTGGTGGGGGTATTGCGATCGCTCTGATTATTCTGATTACTATGGGATGTCAACCAATTGGGAACGAGCGATCGCCGCGCCGCATTATCTTCTTTAGGATGGCATTTGGCAGGCAATGTGCCATTCCAAGAAACGATCGGCACACAGGAATGCTGAATTTCCCAAGTAATACCACTCAAAAAGAGCGTCCACAGCAAAAATAGAATCCCCACAATCGCTTTTGTGGCAATTGATTGCCTAGGTAGAGGTTGTGGTGTTTCTACGGCAGGCTGCATGGTTTTGGGCAATAGATTAAGCTGTCCGATCTTAGCAAGCTTGCGATCGTTAAACCGAATTCACGTTCAATAACTTTTATAACTTCAACGTGGAAGCAACGAGATGAGCGCAGGCAAAACCCGAAAAGGCTACGGCATTTAAACCCTGTCCAGGGAAAGTACTATCCCCCACACAGTAAAGATCGGGAATTGAGGTGCGGTTAAACGGCATACCTAATAGCCCCATCAGCTTACGTTGGGGAATTGGACCATAGGTTCCATCCATTCGCCCTAAAAAGCGTCTGTGCGTGCGGGGAGTTCCCACTTCTTGGTAATCGAGATTTTGACTCAGGGTCGGGAAAATCCGTTCTAGCCGAGCAATCAGCTTAAAAGCAGCCTCTTCCTTGCGATGTTCGTATTCTGAGGGACTCAAGCCTTCCCAATCGCTAATCCAACTAGGTGTGAAGGTATGGACGATGTGATGTTCCACTGGCGCAAGACTCGGATCGAGCAGGGTGGGAATTGACACAAAAATTGTGCCCTCAGATTTTTGCATATCTGCCCAATCTTCGAGCAGGATGTGGTGACAGGCTGAGTCCGATGGAATTGCTTCCGATTTAACGCCTAAATGTAAGCTCAAGAAACTTGGGGATTTTTGATATCGTTGCTGCCATCGTTGTTCGGAAGCAGGCATCGTCTCATCTTTGAGCAGATATTCAAAGGTATCCCATCGGGTGGCATTGGACACGACACGTTGTGCTGTCAGGGTTTCACCATTGGAGAGTTTTACAGCGATCGCACCATTTTTGGTCTTCGATTTCGGGATCACCTGCGTCACTCTGACCCCATAGCGAATTTCGCTGCCTGCTTTTTCTAAGCCATCTACTAGGGTTTCGGCAATTTTGCCAACGCCTCCCTTAGGATAGTTAATGCCGCCGTAGTGGCGATCGCTAAACACCATGCCAGCATTGATCATCGGTGTTTTGTCCGCAGGCACAACCGACCAACAGTAGCACTCCATATCAATGAACTTCAGCAGTTCTGGATCGGAAATATAACGCTTGGCAACATCGCCAACATTCTGCGGCAGATATTTCACCAAGCCCAAGCAAGCCATAGGATTTTGAAAGAACACCCGCATCAAATAACGGAACTCTTCTAAGGACAATAGTTCAATCGCATTGAGGCAATTAAATACTTTCCAGCATTCGTCATAAAATTTGCGAATGCCTTGGCGTTCGTGGGGAAAGCGATCGCCTAACGCTTGAATGAATTTTTCATAGGAGCGATCGACTTTAATATCTAAGCGATCGGGCAGATGGTAGTGAATTTGGACATCGTCTGGAATCGTTTCGATCTGAACCTTGACGGCGTCTAACGCACGGGTAAGGAGATTGGTCGTGCCCTGCTTACCAAAGCCAAAGATCATCGACGCCCCCACATCAAAGCGATATCCTTCCCTTTCAAAGTAACCCGCACTACCTCCTGGAATTAGGTACTTTTCTAGGACTAAAACCTTAACCCCTTTAGCGGCGAGTTGGGTTGCCGTGACTAGCCCACCAATACCAGAGCCAATCACAATTACATCTGCATCAAACATTTATATTTTTCGTCTTTGTTTAGTGGTTTGTGGGGTTCCTACGCGATCGCATAGGTTTGGGTTGGTTAAAGTCTTAACTTTTCTCTACTTTGACCCCTTTCCAAAAAGCAATATAGCCCTTGATCTGTTTGGCGGCATCTTTAGGCTCTGGGTAATACCATGCGGCATCTGGATTAGTTTTGCCATTTACCTCAACCGTGTAATAGCTTGCCACGCCTTTCCAAGGACAGGTGGTATGGGTATTACTGGGTTTGAAATATTCGGCTGCGATCGCGTCAGGTGGAAAATATTGATTGCCCTCAACTACTTCACATTTGTCACTTTCTGCTAGTACAACACCATTCCAAGTTGCTTTAGTCATCGTAAATATTTTGTAAGTTTCTTGTTATTTTTTAAGTCTGTTACTATTTTAATTGGGATGGTATGTAGTTTTAGGCTCTTTCTTACGAGAGTAGTCTTAACAGCACGAATGTTCTGTGAAATATAATAGGTGTGATTTATCTGTAAATGCCAGATAGGTAGCAATAAACCATTTCCAAAAGATTTGTTGATAAAGCATTTTTACCGATCGACTGTCATCCGTTTAGAATTTTGAGTTGAATTTTGCGAGGCTATGGTTATGTCTACAAAAATGTTTGCTTTAGGGTTAGCTAGTTGTGCTGCGATCGCTTGTACGCTTTCTGTGGCAGGAGTTGGTAGGGTTGCAGCTCAGACTACTGGTGCTACTACACTATCTGACCAAACGTTAAAAGATAATCAACAGGCGGGTGGTTCGCCCTACACGATCACGGGCAGCAATTTAAACATTATGCAGTTGATTCATAATTCTCAGCTGAATGGTGGGCGCTCATCCGATCAGTTTCGCGAACAGCAAAATGATTCCATAAACAGCGCAGTTGAAGGGTTTAAGACACAAAGAACTCAGGAGTTAAAGCTCACCCCAGGAACTTTTGGTACTGGTAGCGTTAAGTGAATAAAGGCTATCTAATCATCAAAAGATAGGGGCAATTTATAAATTGCCGCCGCTCACAATATCTTCACGCGTCTGTACAGACGCGTTTTTCATGTAATACCATTTTCAAAAAATGACAACGCATCTTTTTGAAAAGACCGCGCTCCGCGCGGAACACAAAACCCGATCTGTCGCAATTTCTCTTGAAATTGCGACAGATCGGTCAAAGAGGCGATACAGGAGTTGGACAAATATTTTTACTTCTACAATCATGAAAGACTGCACCAGTCTTTGGACTATCGAACTCCTGCAGCAGTTCATTTTAAACAGCTCTAACAGGGAAGTAAATATGTAGCTATTTTGATACCTTTTGTTGATGCAGCTTTCCATCTTAACTTTTATAGTTTTAGTCTTGACAATGGGGAGCACTTTAAAATGTACGAAAATGTCAGCCTTGGTTAATCTAAAAAATCAACAACAAGCCCAACTTTGCGATCGCCGATCGCGTTCCATTCGATAATTTTTAGAGATGCATTCTTAATGCGGCAGTATGCATCCCGAACGGAATCGCAGTATTAGGAAATCAATGAGATTGATGTGATATGTTGTATTTCTTACCTGAGCGTCGTAGCAGAGCAGAAGCCGATCGACTTTGAATTTTAGGCAGAGGATTTTGGGAAATGGTATAACTTTGCGATCGGCACGACAAAACCATCATGGCAATTCTCAAATCTCTGGTTTATTTTTTCTTGGCGGGTCTCTGTGAGATTGGGGGTGGGTATCTGATCTGGTTATATTTACGGGAAGGTAAAAGCATCTGGGTGGCTCTATTGGGGGCACTTCTACTAATTGGTTATGGCTTTGTTGCCACGCTCCAGCCGACAAATTTTGGTCGTACCTATGCTGCCTATGGTGGTATTTTTATCGTGCTGTCACTGCTCTGGGGTTGGCGAGTTGATGGCATATCGCCCGATCGCTTTGATTTTCTAGGAGCCGCGATCGCGCTTTTGGGTGCATTTGCGATCGTCTATGCGCCCAGAAACTAAAGCTTTCGTTCACGGTAATTTAGCATAGCCACCACTATATTAACCCTAATTAATTAGGGCTTAGACTAAAAAGCAGTCTAGAATTTTGGACAGACAGACTAAACCATCTCTATTCTTTTCAGTCCCATGAACTTGCCAAATAACCCAAAACCTGTATTTCTGCTCGTCGATGGGCATTCGCTGGCATTTCGGTCTTACTATGCCTTTGCCTATCGCGGTGATGGCGGACTGCGCACCTCTACGGGAATCCCTACCAGTGTCTGTTTTGGCTTTTTGAAGTCCTTGCTAGAGATTTTAGACCGCGAGCAGCCGCAGGCTGTGGCGATCGCCTTCGATCTAGCCACACCCACCTTTCGCCATGAAGCCGACGATACCTATAAAGCAGGACGTGCGGAAACCCCTGAGGATTTCATTCCAGACTTGGCAAATTTGCAAAGCATTCTCGAAAAGATGAATCTGCCTGCGATCGTGCAAGCGGGGTTCGAGGCGGATGATGTCATCGGGACTTTGTCGCAACAGGGAAGTGCCGCAGGCTATGCCGTCAAGATTTTGAGTGGCGATCAGGATATGTTTCAACTGATTGATGCTGACAAGAGCATCTCAGTTTTACATTTAGGACAAAAAGATAGGATTCAAGAGTTTCATGCGGCAGAGGTAAAGGAAAAGTTGGGTATATTGCCCACACAAGTCATCGACTACAAAGCCCTATGCGGTGATAGCTCTGACAATATCCCCGGTGTGCGCGGAATCGGTCAAAAAACAGCGACCAAGCTCTTAGAAGAATATGGCAACCTAGAAAAGATTTTGGCGTCTGTACCCATGATGAAAGGAGCCGTCAAACAGAAATTAGAGCTAGGCGTGGAAGCCGCAAAGCATTCGCAGTTTATGGCGACGATCAAGAAGGATGTTCCTTTGGGAATCGATATCGAAACTTGCAAACTTACGGGTTTTGATACAGAGACCTTAGTTCCATTACTCCAAACCTTGGAACTGAAAGCATTTGTGAATAAAGTCGATCAGATTCAGTCGAAATTAAGTGGCGATTACAGCCAGACAAGTGCCACAAAAGCGAATAAAAAGAAACTACAGGAAGTTCCTAAATCTGAAAGTCTTGAAACTGACGATGAGCTGTGGTTTGGTTTTGCCGAGGAAGAGGCGAAGGCTTTAGCTGAAGCCAAGGCTGCCCCAACAGAGGAAAGCAATTCCATTATCTTAGATGTAGAGATAATTAATTCTCACGATCGCTTAGAGCAGCTAACACAAAGGCTAGAAGCCCTGCGATCGCCTGTGGCATGGGATACGGAAACTACCTCGCTCAATCCCCATGATGCTGACTTGGTGGGGATCGGTTGCTGCTGGGGCGATGCGATCGGCGATGTTGCCTATATTCCCATCAGCCATATGGAAGGACAAAATCTGGAGCTGTCTGAAGTGGTTCGAGCCTTGAAGCCCTTGTTAGAAGATCCCGATCGCCCCAAAGTTCTGCAAAATGCTAAATTCGATCGCCTCATGTTTAAAGCCGTAGGCGTCGAACTTGCAGGGGTTGTGTTTGACACCATGCTGGCAAGTTATGCGATCGACCCCGAAGCATCGCACAGTTTAGATGCCATGTCCCGCGAATTCTTAAATATCAAAGCCAAAAGCTTTAAGGAATTGGTGGGCAAGCGCAAATCGATCGCCGAGGTAGCCATCCCTGAAGTCGCCCAATATTGCGGCATGGATACCTATACCACCTTTAAACTCATGCCAATTCTAGAAAAAATGTTGGCAGAAACGCCCGAACTTCAGAAGCTATTCGCTGAGGTGGAACTTCCCCTCGAAGCTGTTTTGGCTGAAATGGAATGGACGGGCATTAGAATTGACAAAGCCTATTTTGCCGAGCTTTCCCAAGAATTAGAAACCGATCTCGATGCGATCGCGATCGAGGCTCATGCCCAAGTTGGTCGCGAATTTAATCTCAATTCCCCCAAGCAACTCAGCGAAATTCTCTTAGAACTCTTAGACGAGAAGTTTACCAAGAAAACCCGCAAGAGCAATACGGGGTACTCCACCGATGTGACCGTACTAGAGAAGTTACAAGGCGAACATCCCTTAATCGATATCATGCTAAAGCATCGTACCCTAGCCAAGCTAAAATCCACCTATGTCGATGCGCTGCCCGCGATCGTTCACCCCAAGACAGGGCGCATTCACACCGACTACAACCAAACTAGGGCAGCTACGGGTCGCTTGAGCAGTAACGAGCCAAATTTACAGAATATTCCCATCCGCACGGCTTTTAGTCGTCGCATAAGAGCAGGATTTTTGCCTGAAGCTGGTTGGATGTTAGTCTCTGCCGATTATTCTCAAATCGAGCTACGGATTTTGGCACATCTCAGTCAAGAACCCGAACTTGTAAGGGCTTACAGCAAAGGTGAAGATGTTCATACCCGCACAGCGCAGTTATTGCTAGAAAAAGAGCAAGTATCTAGCGAAGAACGTCGTCTTGCTAAAATCATCAACTACGGCGTGATTTACGGGATGGGCGCCCAGAAGTTTAGTCGCGAAGCGGGTGTTTCTGTAAAAGAAGCGAAGCAATTTATCGATGCCTTTAATAAACGCTATGCCAGCATTGCTAGCTATATGGAAAACATCGAAGCCGAAGCCGAAGCCAATGGCTTTGTGTCCACAATCCTAGGACGCAGGCGCTACTTCCGTAACATTCAGAAATTGCCTAGACATCATAAAGCTGCCCTGTTGCGATCGGCGGTGAATGCTCCGATCCAAGGGACGAGTGCAGATATTATCAAGATTGCGATGATTCGGCTCCATAAACTGCTACAAAGCTATGAGGCAAGGTTACTCTTGCAGGTTCATGACGAACTCGTATTTGAGATTCCTCCTCAGGAATTAGATATCTTATTACCCCAAATCAAATCGATTATGGAATCAGCTTTAGAATTGTCAGTTCCCTTGGTTGTAGATATTCACACGGGTATTAACTGGATGGAAGCAAAGTAAGCGCTTCATCTGTCTTCTGATTAAAAAGAGAAAGTATTCTATAACAACATGACCACCCTATCGCTTTGCATGATCGTTAAGAACGAAAGTCAAAACCTCCCGAGATGTCTTGAGAGCGTTAAGGACTTTGTGAATGAGATCGTAATTATTGACACAGGCTCAGAAGATGACACGGTAGAAATCGCCCAAAGTTATGGCGCAAAGATCGATCGCTTTGATTGGTGTAACGATTTTGCCGCCGCTCGCAATTATTCCCTATCCAAAGCTACAAGTGAATGGATTTTGGTTCTAGATGCCGATCAAGAGTTAGTCGTTGATTCCATGAATTCTCCTGCTAGATCGGAAACTCTCCGCAATCGCATCGAGACCGATCTGAAACTAAATCCACAGATTTCCGCCTATCTCATTCCTGAAATTGATATGAGTCAAGAAAACTTAACACCTCTGCGCGTGGTAAGGCTATTTCGCAACCATAGAAATATTCAGTATGTCGGTCGCTTTCACGAAGTTGTGGATGTAGATTGCGATCGGATGGCTCTTTTAGAAAATGTTCGTGTCTTGCACTATGGTCACACTAGCGAAGCTGTTGAGCAAAAAAATGCATCCCGAAATATTCCTCTGCTCGAGCAGTTGCGACAAGAGGAAGAACTGAGCCTCAAACTTTTATCCTGTTTAGCGGGTATGTATGAGACAACGCAACAACCAGAAAAAGCTGAGGATTGCTATAGAGAAGCTTTTGAAAGACTTTTGCCACACTTTTTAGAGGGTAGCGTACCTGATGATGTCAGTTATGTGCCCCAGCTAATGTTCAATTTGGGTGTCAAGATGCTGGCTCAACCCGAACAGGATTTTGAGGCTTTAAATTTACTCTGCCTTAAGGGGATTAAGTGGTTTCCAGATTTTCCGCCGTTGGTTTATTTAGTAGGAGCAGTCCTAAGAGCGATGGGCTTTCCGCTTGGTGCTACTGCCTACTTTGACAGGTGTTTAAATTTAGGACGCGATTCCTTACAGGATGCGTCCCACCGCACCTACAGCCAAGATCACCCCTTCGATCGCAGATATACAACTACCTATGCCGCCTACGACCTTGGCAATGCCTATTACGAGGCTGGAGATTTACAAGCAGCGATCGCGGCTTTTGAGCAAACCCTTAGTTTTGACAATCTCTTTAGCCCTGCCCAAGCAAGATTACGAGAATTAACCACCCTAGATTAGTTTTTTCGATCGTTTTTCAGGATAGCCAAACAGGTTACTAAAGGCTGAAAGCCTCTTGCTGACTGACAAATAACCATTGAGATCGCGGGTTCATGTTTCTGGCATCTCTAGTACTCTAAAAAAATTTTCGATCGGATGATATCAATTTAAAAAAATGAGGGTAAGTTGATGGAGCAACTGAAATGTACCTTCTCTTAAAAAGCACGGGACAAAATCATGAAATCTGAATTCAAAGCAAAACTTCTACAACACCTCCTCAGCAAGAAAGATTCTGAAAAGGGCTTCACCTTGATCGAACTTCTCGTTGTTATCATCATCATCGGTATTCTCGCCGCGATCGCGCTTCCTTCCTTCCTCAACCAAGCTAACAAAGCTAAGCAATCTGAAGCCAGAACCTATGTTGGCTCGCTTAACAAAGGTCAACAAGCCTACTACACTGAAAAGAGCAGGTTTGGTAGCAGCATTGACGTTCTAGGTGTAGGTATTTCAACCAACACAACCAACTACACGTATAGCTCAACAGTTGGTGGTGGTGCTGGTCTTACACTCACAGCATTGAGTGACGCCCGCACTGCAGCAGCCGCTTTAAGAACCTATGCAGGTATGGTGCAGTTATCTCAGGTAGCTGCTTCAAGCGACGTCACCAGCTTGGCAATTCTCTGTGAAAACAACAACCCTGGTGTCGCACCTCTAGGTCCAACTCCCGGTGCAGCTCCCCAGTGCACTGGTGCCTCACAGCCAGTTGGTCAATAATTTTGAGATTGGGTTAAACTCCAAGCAAATAGGGCAGGATTTACCTGCCCTATTTTTTTATTGAATTCCTAATTCTCTCTTACCATTGAAGAATTTCTATATCTTGGCAAAATGTCTGAGACAAAGATTTGGGGAAAGCTAGCTCGTGAATGTGTGCTCCAAGGCAACTATGCCAGTGCAGTAGATTGGTATGAAAAAATTATTGCAACCGAGCCAAATTGTCTTTCTCACTATTGGTATCTAGGTCTGACACAGCTTTTGCAAGGTGAAGAATTTGCAGCACAATCAACTTGGTTTGCAGCTTTTGCCGAGGTTGAGTCGCTTGACGACCCCAAGATGAGATCGGAACTTAAAGCAGAGCTAGTTTCTCTCTTGCAAACAGAAGCGGAACGACAGCAGCAGGTACCCAATGAATCGCTTGCTTGGCTGGTTCGACAGTATTTACACGAGATTGCTCCAGAGCATCCTAGCAATTTGCTTTGGCTTTGGTACTTATCGGTTCGGCTGGGTAATTTGGCGATCGCCGATCTAGATACATGGAACCTTTATGAATTTCTCCAGCAAGATTTAACAGGAAACGACCAAATTAGCAATGACTTCCAACTAGCTCTTTATCAGGCGCTAGAGGCTAGTTTAGACTATGCTCCGCTTTATTCTGTTTTACCTAACTTGCTTGAAGATTGCTTACCTTTACTTAAAGATACGGATAAATTTGCCGAAGTAGTACTTAGGGCTGCTGCTAAAATCGCCTATACAAATCAAATGACCGACCTCGCGATCGCTTTGCTCGAAAAGAGTTTAAAGATCGCACCCCATCCATTGAATTTCTTGCGGGAGTTAGCTCCTCTCTATCAAAGAATTAGTCAGTACGATCGAGCCATTCAAACCGCCAAACAATGCTACGCCTGTTCGGAAAACGCGACCGATCGAATCTTTTCTAATCATCTTTTAATCCATAGTTTGCTGGGTGGAGGAGGTTATTGGCAAGAAGCAAAAACGGCGTTTGAGCAACAGGAATTGCTCTTAAAAGAACTGATTGAAGCCAATCCCACCAATCTCACCAAATCGATCGCCCAACGTCTCTCGATTGTGAGTTATTTTGCACCCTATCTGCAAGATACACCCCAGCAAAATCGTCAGATTCACAACCAAGTCGCTCAACTCTGTGCAGCAAATCTCCAAGCTTTGCACCACGAAAGGGTTACAAATTATGGCTTAAAGCAGAAAGAGCGAAAAAGAACTTTTACGATCGCTCGCAAACTCAAAATCGGTTATCTTTCCCACTGTTTAAATCAGCATTCGGTGGGTTGGCTAGCCCGATCGCTGTTTCAATATCACGATCGCGATCGGTTTCTAGTGCATGCCTACTTTGCGGTCTATAAACAAACCGACGATCCTCTGCAAAACTGGTATGTCGATCACGTCGATAAAGCTTACAGGGCTGGAGTCGATGGTTCGCTTAGCAGTTTAGAAACAGCCGATCGGATTCATCAGGATGAAATCGATATTTTAATCGATCTTGACAGCATGACGTTGGATATCAACTGCGAGACTTTGGCTCTAAAACCCGCTCCAGTTCAAGCAACTTGGCTGGGCTGGGATGCTTCAGGATGCCCTGCGATCGATTACTTCATTACCGATCCCTATGTGCTTCCTCAGTCTGCTCAAGCTTATTACAGCGAGAAAATCTGGCGTTTACCCCACACATTTATTGGCCTAGATGGCTTTGAAGTAGCTGTGCCAACCCTACGGCGCGATAGCCTAAATATTCCTACTGATGCAGTTATTTATCTCAGTACCCAAGGAGGATTTAAGCGAAATCCCAAGATGATTCGACTGCAAATGCAAATCCTTAAAGCTGTTCCCAACAGTTATTTTTTGGTGAAGGGTTTGGCAGATCGCGCCGCAATCGGTCATATTTTCAGTCAAATTGCCGAAGCCGAAGGAGTTAGCTGCGATCGCTTGCGATTTCTGTCCGCGCAACCTACCGAAGCCATTCATCGCGCCAATTTAAGTATTGCCGATGTCGTGTTAGACACTTACCCTTATAATGGCGCAACTACCACCCTAGAGACTCTCTGGATGGGCATTCCGATTGTCACCAAGGTGGGAGAACAGTTTTCTGCCCGCAATAGCTACTCCATGATGATGAATGCAGGAATTGAGGAAGGAATTGCGCGGACAGATGCTGAGTATGTAGATTGGGGAATTCGATTGGGAACCGATCTGCAACTTAGGCAGCAGGTAGCATGGAAACTGCGACAGTCTCGCCATAGCTCTCCTCTATGGAATGGGAAATCCTTCGCTCAAGCCATGGAAACTGCTTACGCACAAATGTGGGAAAAATATTTGGCAACTGAGTAATTTGACCTTTTACAGTAGTTTTCACGCAAATCTACTACAAAGATAGGTTCTTATCCTGCATATTGAATGTATATTTAATACCATTTTCAAAAAAAGATGCAACGCATCTTTTTGAAAAGACCGCGCTCGGCGCGGAACCCCAAATTCGATCTGTTGCAAATTTAAAAGAAATTGGTATAACTTATCAAGTGGAGGTCGCACCCATGACAACTTTGTCTCTATGCATGATTGTAAAGAATGAAAGCAAGAATCTATCAAGATGCCTTGATAGTGTGGTTAGGTATGTAGATGAAATTGTGATTGTGGATACAGGCTCAGAAGACAACACAATTGATATTGCAAAACAATATGGTGCAAAAGTTGATTTTTTCCAATGGTGTGATGATTTTGCCGCAGCTCGGAACTACGCACTATCAAAGGTAACTGGAGATTGGGTATTTGTAATTGATGCTGACGAAGAACTTGTGTGCAAATCAGATAATTTACGCGACTATTTGGTTCTATCCTCTGAAATCTTGGCTTTTTCAATTATGTGCATCGATCCATATCATCCCAATATGACAAATTTTGCTCGACTTAATTTGTTCCGAAACTGCGTGGATCTTCGATACCACGATCGATATCATGAAAATTTGAAATTCCAAAATCAGTTTATTCCTAATGAGAAAGTTGGAAGAATAGAAGATCTATACATTTCTCTTTTTACCTCATATGCTGAGCAAAAAAGCGCAAAAAATATTAATCGAAATATTCCGATTTTAGAACGCGCTCGAAGAGAAGAAGGATTAAGCTTAAAGCTTTTATATTGTTTAGCTGGGATGTATAACGATGCAGGAAAAGTTGCAGAAGCTGAAGACTGTTATAGTGAAGCTCTTGAAAGACTTCTTCCTAACTTATGGAATGGTTATCCACCGCAAGACACCAATTTCCTGCCTTCTTTGTTATTCGTTTTAGGTTCTTATTCGCTTTTAAATCAAGACAATGAAACAGCAATGCTTATCAGTCAAAATGGACTTAAATGGTTTTCTAATTATCCACCTTTAATCTATCTTGCTGGGGCGGTATTACGATCGCTTGGATTTACTTTGGGCGCGACTACTTACTTTCAACGATGTCTTTTTTTAGGGAATGAGAAAAGTTTCCCTGAAAGTGAACCGTTCGATCGCAGTTATATTACAACCTATCCATCTCACGATCTAGGATGTAGCTATTATGAGCTAGGAGAAATTAATGAAGCAATTTCTGCTTTCAAACTAGCTCTATCTTTCGATCCAGATTTTATTTCATCCCAATCAATACTTAAGCAGATAGAAAAAGACCTTGTTTTATAGTATTTGGGCTTAAGAATGAGCAACAACGTTCGTTGAATTCTAATGTACGATGACAGGCGTTCTTTAGGGATGTAAATGGGACAGCTAAATTCAACGTGATATGATATGAACCAATCACCGATCGATAAATAGTCTAAGATTAGATCGTAGAATCTTTATGACAATCTTTTTAAGCGCATTTCTTCAGGCTGGAGATCTTGTAAATGACAAACGAATTTGTCGAGCAAGCATACCGATCGCTACTGGAAAGAGATTACGAGAAATCGCAAGTTCTTTACACAAAGGCGATCGCGGCTGAACCCGATCGAACCCTGCATTATTGGTATTTGGGTTTAGTACAACTGCTACAAGGACAAGAAGAAGATGCGCAAATGACTTGGATGGCGGCAATTTGGGAGCGCCAAATCGAGCCGTCAGAGACAGTGATTGCAGCCTGTACAGAAGAACTGATAGAAGTGCTATCCCAAGAAGCAGAGCGGATCGTTTCTTTATCTTTTCACCCTGAGAACCTAGAATCTCGCCGCCAACTCCTCGAACAAGCATGGGCCATTCGTCAGCATATCCGTCAAATTGCACCCAGCCACCTAGAGAACCTGCTCAAAGCCACACAACTCTCTGCGCAATTGGGATTGCTACCAGATCGAGATGATACGGTTGCTGAGACGATCGCCACCTTAGCAGAATTTGAGGAATTTAGCGATCGCGATATCGCACTCATCTACATCACCCTCGAATGCCTTCTCGATGTAGAGCAAGTTCATCCATTTACATTTCAATTTGCCCAAGCCTGCTTAAGCGCCGCAGCGATCGCCCCTCAGTTACTACTTGATATGCTTTTGCAACGCCTTGCAAGATTTCATGTCAGGCTCCCTACAGTGTTAGCCATTGAATATGGAAAGCTTTGCTTAGATATTCAACCCGATCGCTTAGAAATTTTGATGAACCTCGCGAACTGGTATCAAAATGCTGGCAGGAATTTAGAGAGCATTCCCTTTGCTCAAGCCGCGATTTCTACTTCACCCGATCTAGTCGATCGCCTTGCCGCAAATTACCTAATTACCAGAGGTTATATGCGTGCAGGCGGTCACTGGGATGATGCCCAACAAGCCTATTCAGAATATCGGCAGCTTGCGGAATTACTCGTAAAGGAGCAAACGCCTGTCGCGCTCGACCATAGCCTCAACATTGCTGCCACCGCTGCTTTCTCTCTCTATTTTGATGATGCACCCGCTGCCACCCACCATTTCTTGGCAAAACTTGGTAAATTTTGCCAAACACGAATTCAACAATCTGTACCTGCGCTTCCGCTCAATTCTGTTGTAACCGATCGCGCTTCCCCAATTCGCGTTGGCTATCTCTCTAAATGTCTGCGCCGTCATTCCGTGGGGTGGATCTCGCGTTGGCTGTTTGCCCACCACAATCGCGATCGCTTTGAAATCTATGCCTATTCTCTTGTCCGTACAGATGATATGGTGCAGCAATTTATTCGCGAGCGATGCCATAAATTTTATGATATTGCCCCAACGGCGACGATTGAAGAGGTTGCCAAACAGATTCGTAGCGATCGTATTGATATTCTGATCGATCTCGATAGCCTCACCTCAAACATTTGCTACGGCATATGCGCGCTTAAGCCCGCTCCGATTCAAGTCACTTGGTTGGGAATGGATGCTTCAGAACTACCCGCGATTGACTATTTCGTTGCCGATCCCTTTGTATTGCCCGATCGCGCGCAAAGCTACTATAGTTCAAAGATTTGGCGGTTGCCACAGACCTATATCGCGGTGGAAGGGTTTGAGGTAGGTTTGCCAAACTTGCACCGCGATCGCTTGGGAATCGCCACCGATGCGATCGTCTATCTCAGTTGCCAGGCAGCTCCCAAACGTCATCCGCAAACAGCAAGACTTCAGTTACAAATTCTCAAAACGGTTCCCAATAGTTACCTTCTGATTAAAGGGGGAGACGAACTGGAAATTATTCAAACTTTTTTTGAACAGCTAGCCGATCGAGAAGGAGTCAGCCGCGATCGCCTGCGTTTTTTACCAGAGGTAGATTGTGAAGAAACCCATCGTGCTAATTTAAGAATTGCTGATATTGTTCTAGATACCTATCCTTACAATGGTGCAACCACAACCCTCGAAACCCTATGGATGGAAATTCCAATTGTTACGTTGGTTGGAGAACAATTTGCCGCTCGCAACAGTTACACTATGCTAGCCAATGTTGGCGTAACGGAAGGTATTGCCCATACCGAAGCTGACTATCTAGCATGGGGCATTCGCTTTGGCACAGATGAGGCTTTACGTCGTCAAGTTGTCTGCAAATTGCAACGAGCAAAACGTGATGCGCCATTATGGAATACCGCTGCCTTTACCCAAGCGATGGAAATGGCTTATACACAAATGTTCGAACAAGCGATCGAGGCTCGCTCAACCCTATGAAACTACATATTGGTGGCACAACTCCCCATCCTGATTGGAAGATTCTTGATATTGAGGCACGACCTGAAGTTGATTATATTGGTGATGCTAACGATCTCAGTCAATTTGAAGATGAATCCATTGAAGCAATCTACGCAAGCCATGTTTTAGAGCACTTTTATTACAGGCTCTATGATGAATTAATCTTCACCCTCGCAGAATGGTATCGCGTGCTCAAACCCGAGGGCAAACTAATGATTAGCGTGCCTGACTTATTTACCCTTTGTTCGCTGTACTTAACCCCCCATTTAACTGTGGACGATCGCTTCATTCTGATGACAGCGATCTTTGGTGGACAACTCAACCCCTATGATGTTCACAAGGTTGGCTTCGATGAAGAGATTTTAGCAATATATCTTAGAGATGTTGGCTTCGAGAGCTATCAAAGGGTTGAAGAGTTTGAATTATTTAGTGACTCTAGTAGTCTCCGAGTCATGGGGCATTTAATTAGCCTAAATATGATTGCCTACAAAACATGTCCAACCTGAAACATCCATTGGAATCGTCGAGCACTCATAGATGAAATCATCCAAGGATTCGTTTAATCAACTTCCGCAGTTCCACAGCTTCTTTGTAGTCAGGTTGTGCTTTCAGCACTCGATCCACAGCAGAGAGTGATTCGCGGTAGCGTCCAGCACGGTATAGAGTAGCTGCCAAGGCATATTGGGTATCTGCTCTTGTAATCCCTCCCCAGAGGGTATTCGCTTTTAAAGAGCGTGAATAGGCATCGATCGCTTCTTTGTTTTTATTTTGGCTGTAGAAGATTACGCCACGATTGTGCCAGACTTCCGCAAAGCCCCCTGATATGTCAATCGCCTTTTGATAGGCCTGTAGTGCTTCTGCATTACGGTTGGCTTTCATCAGTGTATTCCCTTTCTTATACCAAGCTGGATAGTCATAGGGCTCAATGGCAATAACTTGCTCGTAGGCAGCGATCGCTTCGGGATAGCGCTTGAGTGCCATCAATGCATCTGCCTTCCCATCCCAAGCACTGGCATAGTTTGGCTTCGTGGCAATCACCAAATCGAACTGGGTTAGCGCTTTGTTATATTCGCTGCGATCGAGCGATCGAATGCCGTCAATATAATTTTCATAGAGGTCTTCACTGACATTATTCTCAAAAAACTCAATCTGAGGGTTATTGCGCCGAACTTGTTTGCCTCGTTCAAAGGCTTTAATTGCATCTTTGTAACGCCCCAGTCTTGACTTTGCCTCGGCTTCACCATAGTAAACCACATAGTCTTGCAGGCTGAGTAAATGTAAAGACTTGATGAGGTAGGGCGTATTGGGTGAGAGTAAAACCGAACGACGATAGGCAAAACGAGCTTCGTCATAGCGTTTCAATCGGAACAGGGTCAGACCTCGAAAAAACCAAACAAACCCATAGTCAGGCTTGATTTGCAATGACTTATCTAAAGAAGCGAGTGCTTCGTCATAGCGATTGAGATCGACCAATGCCGTGGCTCGATTGAACCACCATAGATAGTAGTCTTTTGGTTGGACGAGAGGTTGCACGCGATCGACAAACCTAGCCCCAGGTTTAATGCTTACGGCTTGGTCATAGGAAGCGATTGCATCCTCAAATCTTTTCAGGCCTGCTAATGCCAGCCCATGATTGTTCCATAATTCTGGATCTTCGCGACCGCGTCGATCTTGCAGAGCAATCTCAAAACAGTCAAGGGCTTCCTGAAAGCTTTCTTTTTTCAAGAAAACACTACCGCGCAGTTTGTAATTCCCAGGGTGTGCTGTAGCCGAGCCAATATCACAGGTTTGAGCATAAGCAAATTGTGGCGAGAAGATTCCCGAAAATTCTAAGGTGAAGCCTGACAGAATCAGGAAATAGGTCAAAGAACGAAGCGCAAAAGTGTTCCAAGATTTGACCTCTCCCCAACCCCTCTCCTGCAAGGAGAGGGGCTTAAAAGCATTTTTACGTCGATTTAGGATTGCCTTAGGAATCTGCATAACAAGTAATTTGACCATAGATATAAAGCTGAAAAAATTCTCTTTGCGGAGCTTTGGAGATACTTTATTGGGCTACGCGAGGCGGTGGCGGTGCTGGGGCTGGTACTGGGGCTGAATAGGTTTCTGGGTAGGATCTTTCTGGAGGTGAAGGTTGATAATAAGAGGGTGGCTCCTGTACGGAAGGGATCGAGTCTTGCGAGATTGGGGCTTGAAAGGGAACAACCTCAGGTTCCAAGGATGGAGTAACTTGTATGGGAGGTAAGGGAGGGGCAATAGAACTAGCCAGCTTTTGCTTCGCGATCGCGGCAATCTTATTTCCACGCTTCTGCCAGTAGGGAGTGGATGAAATGCCCTTTACGGTATCGATCGCCATCTGCCAATTGCCCTCATTCACTGCCTTTTCCGCTTTTTTGAGCAGCGCTTCATTCTTCTTGGTGTCTTGCTGCCACTGGGATAGAAGTTTATCTGCTTTCGGGCGTATGCGACTATTGGATGGAACTGCTTGCAGCATCGTCTTAACTTCTTTCAGATTTCCCGTATTCTTATATTTATCTTGGGCTAAGGCAAGTAGTTTATCCATCTTTTTCTCAGCCTTTTCTATTTCATCGATATATATGCGGGTTCTCTCCAACATGGATATGGATATTGGCACGATCGCATTGACAGATAGTAAGCCTTTGCTAGGAGTAGCAGAGAATTTGGACTGGAGCAAACAGTACCCACCGACTGCCCCAACTGCAGACACTCCAAGCCCCAAAAGAACTGCCAGAAAGATTCGTGTCTTGGCTTTAGTGTTGGCTATAAATTTACCTTTAGCGGATTTTTTCTTTTTATAACCTGTTAAATCGGGAATCGTCTGATGATTTCTATCTGGCTCTTGGCTATTTGCTAAATCCCTGCGATCGCTTTCTAAACTGAATGTTTCTTCAAGATCTAAGATGAGTTCGTCTCGTAAATCTTCCGCTGATATTTTGGGTGGTAAGGGGGGTAAGGGTGGAATAAACTCATTATGAATCTTAGGGGGAGAAGCAATCGTAGGGGTAGCGATCGTCGATGGAGATGTCGCCATAATGGGCTGTAACGATTGCAGCATTCGCCCCGCATTTACATAGCGAAAGGTAGGGGCAGCAAACAGCGCAATATGAAGAATTTGGGCAAAACGATCGCTGGCAGTACAACGATCGCGCCAATTCCATGTGTCATTGGGGGCTTTGAGCGACTCAGGTGGCAAGCCTGTTAATAGGACAATCGCGACAACGCCCAAGGCATAAATATCTGCGGCAAGGGTGGCTTGTCCTTTTTGCAAAATTTCTGGTGCCAGATAACTGCGATGATTCGTCCCAGTTCCATCTAGTAAAACCGTCTGTTTTTGGTCGCGATCGTAGACCACCGTGTCTAGGGAAATCGAACCATGGGCTTGGTTGCGATCGTGCAAGCTTGCCAGTTGAGCCAGCACCTGACATAAAATTTTTTTTGCTTCCGCTTCAGAAAACCCCTTTCCCTGCTTTTGGGTCAGCAGCGATCGATAGGTTGAATATTGCGGAAGATTTTGCATAGGTTCTCAACGTAAATGTTGCAAACATGAATATGTTTGGTTAGATCGAAACAAATCCACATTTTATATTTTTACATTTATTGTGATACCAATTTCTCTTAAATTTGCATACAGATCTGGTTTTGGGTTCCGCTCTGAGTGATGTCTTTCTCAAAAGATACAACGCTTCATTTTTTAAAAATGGGATGAGAAAGTTTCAAAGAGCATCTTTGTTGTAGGGGCAATTCATGAATTGCCCCTACAACAAAGACGAGGAATCATTCTTTCGAGTGAAGCGCTAATCGAACAGTGAACGTACTGCCTTTATCGACTTCGCTTTTGACCTGAATGCTGCCCTGATGCGCGATCGCGATCGCTTGGGCAATGGCAAGTCCCAAACCTGAGCCCCCCGTAGAACGAGAGCGATCGCCACCGATGCGATAAAACCGTTCAAAAATTCTGGGCAGGTCGGCTTCAGCAATGCCAATCCCCGTATCCTGTACTTGGATCGTGGCTTCGCGATTATGCATATCAAGAATTAGATTAACTTCTCCACCCCTTTGTGTGTACTTGATTGCATTGATAATTAAGTTGGAAATCAATCGATAAAGTTGGTCTCGATCGCCTAAAACATACAGAGATCGCTCTGTAAGAGTTTGCCATTTCAAGCTAATTCCTGCGGCGATCGCGAGGGGGGCAAGTTCTTCTACTAGATCGCTGGTGATATCATCGAGACAGCAGGTTTCAAAGTTCCAAGCGATCACCTTTAAATCCATGCGTGATATAAACAGAAGGTCTTGGATTAGATGGGAAAATCGAATACTCTGCCGTTGAATGCTCTGTAAGACCTCCTTTGCTTCTGCCTCTAACAGCGGATCTTCTCTTAGCGTAGACTCCACCGTTGCTCGAATCGCCGCCAAAGGCGTGCGGAGTTCGTGGGCAGCATCCGCCGTAAATTGCTGAATTTGTCGATAGGAAGTATATACGGGCTTCATGGCTATCCCTGATAGAAACCAACTCGCGATTGTAACCAATAGAAAGGCGATCGGTAATCCTGCCAGTAAAGCCAACTTTGATTCATCTAGATGCTTGTCGTAATCTTTGAGCGATCGCCCCACTTGCATATAACCCCAAGGCTGACCTGACTCGTTTTTTAAAAGTAGCGAAACCTGATGATAGCGATTTCCCTGCCGATCTTCTAAGGTTTGCCAAGCCTTATCTTCCAAATGGAATGGAATTCCCTCTGGTTGCTGACCCACGGTAGCAATGACACGCCCTGAACGATCCAAAAGCCTGACATAATAACCTTCTTGCTGCGTGATACCTAAAACATGGCGCTCGAAGTCCTGTTCGCATTTCACCCCACTAACGCAAAGATTGGGCAACACTTTGTGCAAAGTTGCGTCTATCTGTCCAGGTTGTTTTAAGGCTGGCTCTAGAACATCGTGGAGCGTGCCAGCAACAGAGGCTAACTCTTGGTCAAGACCATGCCAGTGTGCGTGAGCCATCACCTGATAAGCGCCAAATCCTGATAAGCCCAAGATCGCTCCCATTACGCCCGCATACCAAAGCGCTAAGGATACTCTTGCTTTTAAAAAAATACTATTGTGATTCATCGGCAGCATTGAGTCGATAGCCTAAGCCATAGACCGTTTCAATTAATTTCTCATGACCGTACTCAGCTAGCCTACGACGCAAGAGGCGGATCTGGGCTGCCACCACGTTACTCTCAGGTTCTGCTTGAATTTCCCATAAGCGATTGACAATCTGGTCTCGGGTCAAGATCTGGTTGGGATGTTGCATAAAGTACTCTAAAAGCTGAAACTCTTTGGCTGTGAGTTGAATGCTATGGGAATCGCCATGTTCGTTTTGTGAAGTAACAGTAGAGGTATTGTAATCGAGGATGAGATGGGCTACCCGCAATTGAGTGGGTTGAATCTGAGGCGATCGCCTTTGTAATGCCCTCAATCTTGCCAATAATTCTGCCATGCCAAAGGGTTTAACCAGATAGTCATCCGCGCCTGCATCCAGACCAGCAACCCGATCCTCAATGCGATCTCTCGCCGTCAGCATCAATACGGGCAAAGGATTATTATGTTCGCGCAATCGTTTGCACACCTCTAATCCCGAGAGATGAGGTAACATCCAGTCAAGAATCGCTACGCTATAATTCGTCTCTCTCCCATTCAGATAGTTCCAAGCTTCTATGCCATCCTGCACCCAATCGACAATATATTTTTCCTGTTTGAGACTGCGCTGAATTGCTTTCCCTAAGTCAATTTCATCTTCGACAAGTAAAATCCTCATAGCGATCGATATTATTTGTAGAATCCATGTCAGCTTTGAGCCCAAACTTCATTGCAAGCTCAAAGTTGACAACGGAATGATTACCAGCTTAGTACAAAAGGACTTTACTTGTAGGTATGTGTTCTTGCCACTTCGATTGATGCATCAATTAATTTTTTCACGATCGTCGTCCTCAATTCTTATGCTTTACAAGGTTTTTTTGTTTGCTTGCTCCCATTCTGACACAAGATTGTGAAATACTTGCGAAATCAAGGAAGGCGGGATACGGCAGTCTATCTATCGCTTAAAGCTAAAGCGTCCATTCACTTTATCTCCTTTAATATCTGAGAGAATCACCACTTTATACTCACCCGCTAATTTACTGCTAAGTTTTACCGTGTAATGCTTTCCCATCGCATCATAGGTTAGGTCAAAGGATTTCTGGGAGCCATCAGGAAACTGCACCAGCGCTGTTACCTTTGCCTCGGGAACTGCTTCGTGGTTGTCTCCCTTCAGCAAGAAAAAGTCGAGATGGATATCCCCTTCTCCTTCCGCTACTAGCTCCAAATGATACGTGCCAGACTCAATCACCTGTCCACCCTGTTTGGGTTTACTATGATTATCCCCCATTGTCTTTGGGTCTGATTTAGTCTCAGTTTTGGGCTCAGGACTATTTTTACTAACCGCAGGAGGAGCAACTTCAGGCGGCTTAGCTACCATTGTCGGTTGAGCAGGGTTACTCTGTTGGCTTCCACCACCACAAGCACCTAAAGCTATTAGCCCCAAGACACCAGTACCAACAAGAAAGAATTTAAGCCATCGCATACCCATAGAATTCCTTATAATAGTTCGCAGAGATTTGTGGAACGAATAAATACTACATACTTATCCCTCCCAAATGATTAGATTCGTCAAGACCTACTGTACCCAAATGCTTTGGAGCGATATAGCTGCCAAACTGTGAGTATAGCGCAGGCAGTACCAGCAGAGTTAATGCTGTAGAAGTGAATAAACCTCCCAGCACAACCACTGCAAGTGGTTGTAAGATCTCTTTGCCTGCACCCGTTCCTAACACAAGGGGAATCATTCCTAGCGCCGACGTTAAGGCTGTCATGAGGATTGCGACTAGACGCTCCATCGATCCTTCACGAATTACTTGCTGAAACGACATTCCCTTTGCGAATTTTTGATTGTAGTTATCAACTAGGAGCAATCCATTTCTGGTCGCAACCCCAAAGAGCGTGATGAAACCGACTAAAGATGCTACGGAAATAACACCACCACTCATCGCGATCGAGAAAATACCACCGACTAAGGCTAGAGGTAAATTCACCATAATCATTAACATGGCAGGAATCGACTTTACGGCAAAATACATCAGCACTGCAATAATTACTGTTGCTAGACCGCCAAACAAGAGTAAGTTTTGGGTTGCTCTTTCTTCGGATTCAAACTGACCACCATACTGAATGAAATAGCCTGCGGGCAAAATAACTTGTTGTTTTACCCGCATTTGAATTTCATTGACTACCGATCGCAAATCTCTTCCAGATACATTTGCCGAAACTACTAAGAGGCGGGAAACATTTTCGCGATTAATTGTATTGGGACCCGTACCATATTCAATCTGGGCAACTTGAGAAAGGGGGATTTTTTGACCTGTCGGCGTATCGACCAACAAATTACGAATGGAGTCCAAATTGTTTCGCACTTCAGGTTTTAGCCATACTACTAAGTCAAATAATTGCTGCTTTTGAAGAACTTGTGAAACGACCTTACCATTCAGGGAAGTTTCGATCGCGTCGGCAAGATGTCCAATCGTTAGACCATATCGCGCCGCCATAGAGCGATCGAACTTAATCTGTAATTGTCGCACAGGAAACTGCGGTTCTAATTGCAGATCGACAATACCAGCAATGCCTTTCATTGCAGTTTCTACTTCCTTCCCAATCGCTCGCAATTCTCCTAAATCTGTACCAAAAATTTTAACAGCAATGGCACTGCGAACTCCAGACAAGACCTCATCCATGCGGTGGGAGATAAACCCACCGATATTTGAAGCAACGCCAGGGAGTTTGTTAAACTCTTGACGCAGTTTATTAATGCTACCTGCACGGTCTTGGATACCGCGATCGCTGAGTTCGACATCCACATGACCGAGGTTAACCCCTGCGGCATCGGCATCCCCAGGGGCTCTGCCAGAGCGTAACTGGACTGTTTGAAAATTTGGATCGTTCTTAAGGGCATCCTGTAGTGCCAACCCCATACGATTCGTGGCTGCGAGAGAACTCCCTGGGTATAGCAAAATCGTGTTTACGAGCGAGCGCTCTTGAAATTCTGGTAAAAAAACGCGCCCTAGGGTTGGCAAGATTACTAGAGAAGCAGCCAATGCTGCGATTGCAGGGAATAGAATTAATTTTGGACGCTGGATCGAGATATCAAGGAGAGGATAATATCTTCGTTGAAAAAAATTGCCAATCCATGTTTCATCAGAAGGAAGTTTGTGGGTAGTCAGTAAAATCGCACAAAGAGCAGGCGTTAGGGTAACGGCAACAAGAGTCGATGCCAAGATCGACAGTAGATAAGCAACTCCCATCGGCGCAAAAATATTTCCTTCCACTCCTGACAAAGTAAAGATTGGCGCAAAAACTACTGCAATAATTACCGTTGAGAAAATAACACTCACACGTACTTCGACAGAAGTGTCATAGACTACTTTGAAGGGATGTTTGGGATTTCCTTGTGCTTGATTTTGCCGCATGCCGCGATAACAATTTTCCATATCCACGATTGAGTCATCCACGACTGAGCCGATCGCCACTGCCAAGCCACCCAAGGTCATCGTATTAATCCCTTGTCCAAACCACGATAAAATCAGCATCCCTATTAATATGGATAGGGGGATTGCACTGAGGGTAATTACGGCAGTGCGCCAGTTCATCAAGAACATCATCATAATCGCGGCAACAATGATGATGCCATCCCGCAAAGAGTCACGCACATTTTCGATGGCTGATTCAATAAAGCTCTCTTGACGAAATGTAAGCTGTAATTTCACATCTTTGGGCAGAGTAGCTTTCACCTCTGCCATCGCTTTTTCAACCATCCTAGTGACCGTAGGTGTGTCTGCTTGAGGCTGTTTATCGATCAGTAGCACTACAGCTCTTTTACCATTGACGCTGCCGTCTCCCCTAGCAAGGGCGGCTCCTAATTTCACTTCTGCGACATCACCTAACTTCACGGGCTTGCCATCACGAGCAACTACCACAGCATCGGCTAATTGCTCGATCGTTTCAATTCGTCCCACGCCTCGAACGATCTCTTCACGATCTGCGTTGACTAAAAAACCACCTGCTGCATTTAGGTTTGACTGTTTTGCGGCTTCCGCCACCTGCTGTAGAGAAACATTAAATGCGACCAATTTTGCAGGATCGGCAAAGACCTGATATTGCCGTACGTCACCACCATAGACGATCGCCTGAGATACTCCCGCCACTGCTAGCAAACGGTTTGAGATGTCTCGATCGACGAGTCGTCTAACTTCCATTAGATCGGTTTTTATGCCTGAACTATTGGAACTATCTTCTACTGTAAAGGCATACATCAAAATTGTGCCAATTGGTGAAGAGACTGGCGATATTTCTGGTTCTTTTGCCCCTTCTGGTAATCTGGAACGCACCTGCTGCAAACGTTCGGAAACTAATTGCCGTGCCCTGTAGACATCAGTATTGCCATCAAAAATAATTTTGACCGTAGAGATTCCCACAGCTGAAGCCGATCGCAGGGTTACAACACCTGGCGTTCCATTCACAGCACTTTCAATGGGAAGCGTGATTAATGACTCTACCTCTTCAGGAGCTAAACCCACTGCTTCGGTCTGAATTTCTATCTGTGGTGGTGCAAAGCTAGGAAAAACATCAAAAGGCATTTTGGTAAGGTTATAGGCTCCCAGAAATGTGATGGCAATCGCAGCGATCGTAACCAACCAACGCTGTGCGATCGACCATTTAAGCAGAGTGTTAAGCATATTTTTGTGATTTACTTTGACTTGTCTTCATGAATGGATTCTATTGTTGACAAATCGCTTTTAGAAGAGAAAGATAATGCACGACGATTAGTGCCCAACGCTTCTAGTTTGCTATGGCGACCGAGCCAAAATGCCACTCCCAAGGAAGCCCCAAGAAACCCTCCTGCTACTGGAAAACTCCACCAAGGCAGCGAGATCGCACTGTTAGAAATAGCTGTTTTGGTTTCTTCTTTCGAGTTGTCTAATTCCTTTTTCGGATCGCCACGTAAAGATTGAGCATAAAGCAATGGTGCGCCTTGGGTGACAATTCGATCGCCTTCAAACAATCCCGCTTCGATTTCAACCCAATCTCCTTAAGCTCTACCTAGTTTTACTTCTGTGGGCTGAAAGACATTTCCATTTTGGATGTAGATGATATTTTTGCCTTGGATCTCTACGACAGCGAGACTAGGAACCGCAAGCACAGGCTCAGATGCCTTATCTGTTAATACCTCCAATTCTGCAAACATCCCTGGTTTTAGTTGTCCTTTAAGATTGCTAATTTCGGCTTTGACTGGAATCACGCGGGTTTCGCCAGATACCACAGTCCCAATCACAGTGACTTTGCCCTGAAATTTGGTGTTTGGAGGTAAGCCTGCAACCTTCAGATTTACCTGTTGCCCAATCCGAATTCGGCTGAGATCTTTTTCGTAGATGTTTGCGGTTGCTAAGACGGTGCGATCGTCTACGATCGTCATCAATGGTTTGCCCGCAGCATCGACAGATTCACTAATTGTGGCTTCTCGTTCGGACACAGTACCTGAAATGGGTGCAGCGATCGCGATCGTACCATCAGAATCGGCAGAGGAGGCTAACTGGCGTAAACGAGCATCGTAGGCAGCACTGCTCAAGGCTACTCTCGACTGAGCCGCTTCCAGAAAAGCGCTGGCTCTTTTGACCTGCGCTTCAGCTTCCAATAGTGGCAGGCGACTGGAGGCTTTTGCTAGCCCTGCCTTAGCTGTTGCCAACTTATTTTCGGATTCTTGAAACAATCGTCTCGAAATTGCCCCTGTTGCTAACAAATCGCGATCGCGTTCATAGCGTTCTCGATCAATATTTAGCTCTATTTCTGCTTGCTTCAGATCGACTTCCACAATTTGCTGTTGCCGCACATAATTTTGTCTCGCTAGTTCTAAATTCGCGATCGCTTCTTGTAGATTTGCACTAGCTTCCGCTTGCTTTTCTATCGAATTTACCCGTAAGTCTGTGAGTTCCGGGCTAGATAACGTGGCAACAACTTGTCCTGCTCGAACGACAGCCCCGGGCTCAACCATTAACGCAATTACTGTTCCTTTAATCGGGGTGGTTACTTTCGCTTTGCCATTGGGTAAAAGTTCGATTTGTCCTGTGGCTACGATCGCGATCGCTAGAGACCTTTTGGTTATAGGTTCTACCTTAATCCCGATTTTCTGCGCTGTGATTGCGTCAACTTGAATGCCCTCAATGGGTTGAGCCTTGGGATCGTGTTTAAACTCATCTCCATGTCCTGCATGAGCAAAAACTATGGATGGGTTTATAAGTAGCGTGAGACCAAGGATTACACTAAAAATAGAACGCATAGTGGCTAAGAGATTACAGTTAAAATAAGTTCAAGAACTTTTAGACAAAAAGCATTCGAGGAGAAATTCCCTGCATTCACAAAAACTTCTACTCAGAATGCTTCAACTTCATTATTGGTTATACCAAGTCTTACGCCATTGCTTCATTTCGTCAATTTCTGCCTGTTGCGAACTGAGGATATCTTTTGCCAAGCTTTGCATTTCAGCGCGTTTCGTTTTAGTTTGTGCCTCCTTAGCCATCAACAATGCGCCTTCATGGTGGGGAATCATGGCATTCATAAAACGCAGGTCAAATTCAGCATTCGCACTTCCTAAATCCATATCCATCATCATGACCTGCTTATACTCAGGCGTCATCGGCATCATTTTATTTGCCTTGCTATCCCACATCATCGCCCGATCGCTAAGGTTGGGATACCACTGTTTTCGCCACTGCTGCAATTGAGCGATTTCTTTCTCTTGGTCTTGAATAATCGCTTCAGCTAGCTTTTTGATTTCGGGACGATTTGATTTTTGTTGCGCCGTTCTTGCCATCGCGATCGCACCTTGATGGTGAGGAATCATGGCATCAATAAAGCGCAAGTCATACTCAGCATCGGCAGTTCCCATCTCCATAGACATCCCGCCATGATTCATATGTCCCATCTGCGCGGCATCTTGTTTCGGTGGCGCGGTCGTTGCTGACCCTGAGGGAGTAATGCTACTAGATACGGTAGGACTGGATAGCTTTACCTCAGAGCAAGCCGTTAGAGAGCCAATCGTAAAAGGCGCGATCGCAAGTAGCAAAGCAAAAATTGGAGTTTTTTCGGTCGTAAAAGGCATATCAAAGCTAGGAATAATTTAGCCTGAGTATTTCACAGGAAAATGAAACCAAGATGAAATTATTCACTATTTGCGCCGATCGCCTTTGTAATGCCCTCAATCTCGCCAATAATTCTGCCATGCCAAAGGGTTTGACCAGATAGTCATCCGCGCCTGCATCCAGACCTGCCACGCGATCCTCAATGCGATCTCTCGCCGTAAGCATCAACACAGGCAAAGGATTTTTATGTTCGCGTAACCGTTTGCACACCTCTAATCCCGAGAGATGAGGTAACATCCAGGCAAGAATCGCTACGCTATAATTTGTCTCCTTCCCACTTAGATAGTTCCAAGCTTCTATGCCATCCTGCACCCAATCGACGATATATTTTTCCTGTTTGAGACTGCGCTGAATCGCTTTCCCTAAGTCAATTTCATCTTCGACAAGTAAAATTCTCATGGCGACTAATATTATTTGTAGAATCCATCATCGCTTTTGGATCTGATTTTGACACAGAAATAACTTGCCGATCGCGTTGGTATAGCGGTGTTCAAATGAGAAGAGTATAGTTGAAAGCCTGCTATAGAAAGCTTTGACCCTATGTCTCTTGCTTGTTCCGAAGTGAAAAACGCTATACTAATAAACAATCAGCGATCGCTCTTGCTTGAGGATGCTGATTATGATGGGCATTCGCTGTCAATGTTGCAGAAAATTGCTGGCACTCTCAACCTTCTGATTGAGATTAAGTTTTCAGTGATCGAGCTTGAGACGAGTTTGGTGTAGTCGCTGTTTTAGTTTTCAGGAAATTAAGCAGAATTTATGAATCAACCGAGATAGAGTCATCTTCGGTAAACTGTTCTATCGCTTCTAGCATTCCTTCTGAATATGGCTCTAAGATGGTAGTGCAAACGTGAAGTTCGGCTAGGGCATTACAGAACTCATCGGAATCTGGACTAGTTGTTTCGAGAATGTTAATGGCTGCAATGGCGCGTTTTAGTTGGGGTTGGTATTCTGCCATGTGACGCTTGAGGCGATCGATTGGTTTTTTGTAAGTTGTATTCATTTTCTGAGTCTCCTTTCTAGTTTTGCGATTTGGTTATGACAATTTGCTACGGTTTTCTCCCAGTGGGCGATTAATCCTAAATCTTGATTTTCAATTGGCTTTTCTCTCTCTTTTGCTAGTTTTTGTAAATGCTCTTCAAGTGCTTTGTATTGTCCTTCTAATTGAATGCGGTACTTTTTGTTGTCGGTCATTACTTCTGGTATACAATTTAACAATCTACTGAACAATTATTATTTTCATTACATTGTGATCGTCTATCACCAAAGCCAAAGGTGTTTACATTTAGCACGATTGATACTCCATACACGTAAGACACCAATTTTCATCTGCGCTAATTACATTTCCAAGACAATCCTTATCTCTATTTTCACAATCTTTACGGATCACACTACTAACTTGATTGCAAATGAAACAATACACAGAATTGCTATCTGGTGTATTTGGGCGAAGTTGTGATAGTTTTGGTACGTTATCGGTCAAATCATCACTAGCTTCTTTATAACAATTGGGACAGATATAGCATCTCTGATCCTTATCAAAATCAAAGTATTTTTTGATCTCAGAAGGCTTTAACAACTTAATCACATGATCCATTTCAATCATTAAATTAGCTTGTACATTTTCTGATCCATACAAAATGGAACTAGGTTTTCTGTCTATAAACGACTTATGTACTTCTATCCAGCATTTTGGAGAAATTAAATGATGGCAAACTTCAGGAATATCAACAAGTAAATCTTTAGGCTTAATGTATTGATGATCACGCGATTGAGGATCAACAGTATGCATAATCGTATTACGCTGACTTCTCAACTGATTATATCTACGTATAAATTCATCGGGTAAACGATTGCTTTTAATTACATTGTAGGCAACAATCAAATCTTGAGCTTCTATAGTTTTGCATTCACTAAAACGTTCTCTCGTTTTACTCCAATCACCTGAAAGAAGCAAATATGGGCTAATATCAGCAATATGCCCCTTGAGAAGAAACTCAGTTCCTTGTTGGACTAAAGATAGTGCTGTCGATAAGGGACGTTGTGCAGTTCTCCAATACTGTATTTCCTCATCATCATTGATCCGCAACATTGGATCAATTGTCAAACTTAACGATAAATCTACAATTGCTTCCCAAGCCATATTAAGGAAATCCGTTCCAGCTAGCCTAAAATCATCTGCGTTAGGTACATCTATCATCATAAAAACTGATTAGCTAATTAACGATTAAAATCCAATAATTCAAATTCGTTACCACAGCTTGCCATAATTTTTGATATTGTAAAATTAGGTGCGGTTTCATATTGCTAGAATCATCCCTAATCAAGAGTATCATCAACATTCGCAATCGAACTCGGCATCTTTAAAATCAGCTTCAGTCGATTGTTGAGAACCTGAGAACATCCCAAACGACATAAACTGACTAGCGAGACTAACTGACTCAGGCTTAAAGAAAGTCACAAAGACTTGGCTTTCCGTAATATCTTGAGGAATTTCCGCTAGTTCGACTTTACCGTTCCGATATATTCCTTGGATTGTCTGTAACATAATGGTTTGCGCTGGTTAATTTGTGCGATTACCTTACGGTATCCGCCGCCAATCAATTGTGGCACTACAGCATTTTAGCTAATATTCGCAGCGATTTGTGAAGTTGTTGGATTCGGGGCGATCGCGTAAATTTACACTTGCAAGCATCTTGCTATATATAGCTACATAACCTTAGTTTGTCGGACTTCTATGCTCTCTCAACAGATTGAAGACAAATCTCAACATCTAGAACGATAGGAGCTTTGGGATTCTCTTGGGATTCTGCTCTCTCAACAGATTGAAGACAAATCTCAACATCTAGAAACTAGAGTTGCAGCATTAGAAACAGAACTCGCTCAAATGCGACAGATGCTATCTGTGTTTATTCATACCAATTTAAAGGCGTAGGATAACAGATAGACTAAACTAGAGAAAAAAGTATAAAGGCAGAAGTAAGATGGCAGGGAAAACAGCGATCGTCATCAAAGAAACAGAACAAGAACTAGC
>NZ_CBDDRA010000034.1:45031-56970 GCF_965232925.1 Tumidithrix helvetica PCC 7403 | reverse complement strand
CTATGCAATCTGTGTCAATTGCCATTTAGCTTCTAATTCTCTTTTCATGTTTGAGCTTGACTTAGCCTTTGCAATTTCTTGCTCTATTTTCTCGTGCCTTTCTGTTGCTCTTGCCTTGCTGCCGATTAGTCCAAACTAAAGTAACTACATATCTCACTATTTTCGTCAATGCGTAAGTCCTATATTCCTTCTTGTAGAAAATCCAAAAAAACACTAAAGAATAAGATTGTTGGTAGCCTTGACTGGCTGGGATTATCATTTTCGCTATATTTTAAGCTTTACATCTATCTAGTTACTTGTATCTGTAGATTTCGCTACTTTTTGAATTTGAAACTGCTGAATTGGGTGCAGCCATTTTCGCAATGAATATACTTGCCCACATAAGGGTGAAATTAATTTCAGCTTGACCGATTTACTATTTCAACTCAGCGCAGTTTAAATCTGGGCGTAAATTTCTTGCCCCATTTAAATAAACATGCTGAATCTCATCTTGCTCTTGGGTCGTGTTGATATGCAAAAGTACGCGAATACAGCGTGGTAAACCACCTTTTACAACCATCTGCTGTACGTCAAGTAAGGGTACATGCTCCCAATTGGGACGCGATCGCGCGATCTGGGCGGGAAACACCACATCAATATCAGGCGTAACTGAAAAAGTTACACTAACGATCTCATGCGGATCGAGGTTGTTATGAACTTCGATCGCTGTCATTAGCTCAAGTACAGCTTTCTGTACTGACGCCATCGTATTGTCTTCCACTGTTGTGGCACCACGAACACCACGCACTCGCCAACCCACGTTCTTACACCATTCCTAACTCAAATGACCACAATCGACCTCGATCATTATATTTGGTGTAGCACTTAATGCGATCGCTACATGCATTTTGTAGATATTTTTTCTAATTCCTGAACGAAAGTTGACGCTTAAGCAGCCTGTCAAAAATTCAAGCTCAATTTAGTTAGGGGCAATCCCCTATATTTTTCCTGGTTCTTTGAATGAAAGCAGGTGCGATCTGAGTAGCCAAGATAGGATTTGAAGAAGTTACAAAAAAAATGAACCTTTCGATCGCTTGCTTCTGTCTAAACGAACGTAAGCACTCACACACGTTCCAACAAGGAATTTACACTATGTTTCTTAATCTAAATCGGGGTTTGGCGATCGCAGTTTTATCATTAACGCTAGGGGCAGTAGCTATTCCTAGTATTGTCGCGGCTCAATCTTCTTCCATACCTAGCTCTCAGACTACAACACAGAAGCATCATCGAGGTGATGCATGGAAACAGCTCAACCTCACTGACGCTCAAAAACAACAGCTCAAGACGTTGCATGAAAACACCAAACAACAGATGCAATCCGTTTTGACTGACGATCAACGCGCTAAACTTGCTGCGGCAATTCAATCAGGCGATCGTAAGGGGGCATGGAAATCGCTAAATCTCACAACTGAACAAAAGCAGAAAATCCGTGACATTCGCAAGAGTTCTAAAGAACAAAGCCTGGCAATTTTGACACCCGAGCAAAAGGCTCAACTCGCACAAATGAGAGCCGAACACCGCCGTAAGTAATCTCTTTTTGGGATTCGCATCCTTGCATGATACGAATCCCAAAGAATTGTGTAAGCGATCGCCGATCGAATTAGGAAGAGATATAGAAACTGATTTCTGTTATAGGTGATAGAAAAACGTTAAAACTTTCTCAATCTCAACTTCATTAAATCTCAAATTGTAATTGCTCAACCCACGGAAATTGACAAAAACGCCAAAACTGGTAGAGTAAAAGCATGAAAGAACTTCCCGACTTAAAACAGCAAACAGAGGCAGCGAAAGATGCCTTGATAGTAGAGCTATGGGAAGAACCGCAAAAAATACGACGGCAGTTAGAAAAGAAGCCAAAGAAAACCTCAAGAAACTCAAGCTTGCCGCCCACCTAGGGATTCAAAGCAGATGTAAAGAGCGAAGAGCAAGAGAAAGAAACAAAACGGGCAGGAAGCATAGGAAGAGAAGGCGGCGGTCGTCAATTAAGTGAGAATCCAGACCAAATCATTAAAGCAACCGTAAAAAGCTGTACAGGATGTGGGAAAGAGATCGCAGGATCGATACAGACACTGATGGAACGGTATGACAAAATCGACATTCCACCAATCAAACCAATCGTGACCAGAGTAGAAAGATATGGTTGTAAATGCGAAAATTGTGGACAGGAACAAATAGCCGAAGCACCAGTAGGGATGGAGTCAGGGTTGAGCAATTACCTTGCTTGTATAAAATAATCTCTGGTGATTAAACACTGTGCAGACACAATTTTGGCAGGGATTTGTGGAAGTTATACCAATTTCACTTGAATTTGCAACAGATCGAGGTTTGAGTTCTGCGCTCCGCGCGGTCTTTCAAAAACAATGTGTCGCATTACTTTTTGAAAATGGTATTAGCTTAGTATAATTCATCCAAATCGAAAAGTCGTTCGTACTTAATTTGAGCGAGCTATTTATTGGTTCCTCTCAACTTATCCCTATATTAAGCGAGCAGACGATGATGAATTTGAAAACCCTTGGATTAATTGTTGGTTTGTCGATGACAGTTGGACTCGTATCCTGTTCGACGGGTGCTCCCACTGTTAACTCAACTCCTTCAACACCTGCCGCCTCTACAGCTAAACCAGCCGACGCGATGAAACCAGCAGATGCGATGAAGAAAGATGGTGATGCGATGAAGAAAGATGGTGATGCGATGAAGAAAGATGGCGACGCAATGAAGAAAGATGGCGACGCGATGAAACCAGCAGATGCCATGAAGAAAGATGGTGATGCCATGAAGAAAGATGGTGATGCCATGAAGAAAGATGGTGATGCGATGAAGAAACCATAGATCCCTCTAATTCCTTCGTTACAGCCATGCCCCTTACGCTAAAGGGGCTAACTTTCCATTCGTTTTCTCCGCTCACAGCCTAGGAGAAATATACCCTCCTGCAAAATTACCCCAGAGATCGCCTGAGCGATCCAGAAATCAGTCCATGAACAAAATTTGGCAACGACGAAAATTTTTAACTTATTTGGGATTGGGGGCATTAGGCATGAGTAGCGCCGCCTGTGCCGCCCAATTTGGGGCTACAACAGCCCCCACAGAACCTATAAAAGCAACGGGTACGGAACGCGATCGCACCAACACAAATGTTGAGGATACCAAAGTGGCAACTTCTTCGGGTGGAATCCAACTACCAGAATTTCAGGGGATTTCTCAATGGCTAAATTCCCAACCCATGACGGTGAAAGATTTACAAGGCAGTGTTGTTTTGGTGCAGTTCTGGACTTTTTCCTGCATTAATTGTCAGCGGACTCTGCCCTACATCACAAAATGGCACAAACAGTATGCCTCAAAAGGATTGAGAATTATCGGCGTGCATACTCCTGAGTTTGCCTTTGAGAAAGAAGCGAACAATATCAAAGATGCCATGCAGAAACATGGCATTACCTACCCAGTCCCGATCGATAACGAGTTTAAAACTTGGAACGCATACAAAAACCAATACTGGCCGCATCTTTTTCTTGCAGATCGCCAAGGAATTATCCGATACGACCATATTGGCGAAGGAGCTTATGACAGAACCGAGCAGATGATTCAACAGCTACTGGGTTAAAAGATGACACTCGATCTTTTGTCGATCGCTTTGGCGTTTTTGGGTGGTTTGCTGACAGCATTTTCACCCTGTGTTTTGCCAATTTTGCCAATCGTCATCGGGCGATCGCTCTCTACCCATCTCTATGGGCCCCTAGCTTTGGTAGCTGGTTTAATTGCAGGCTTTGCGATCGCAGGTAGTTTGCTAGGAGTTGCGAGTAATTGGATCTCAGGGTTCGCAAATTTTATTCGGATTGTGGCGATCGCAGTTCTACTGAGTTTAGGCTGCTTAGCGATTTTCCCAAAGTGGAGCTACTTTTTACAAAGTAAATTACCAAAAATCAAGCTGAGGGAACCTACTCGCATCGGTTTAATTGGTGAATTCTCGTTAGGAACGCAATTGGGGCTGTTATGGACTCCCTGTGCGGGGCCCGTACTAGGCAGTATCTTAATTTTAGCCGCCGCCAAGCACGATATTCTTAGCGCTTTTGTTTTGCTGCTCGTCTATGGCTTAGGGGCAGGATTGCCGATGTTGCTGATTGCCTATGCCAGTCGTTACTTTAGTAGCTCCTTCGTTCGATGGCGATCGCACAGTCAGCTTTTGCAAAAAATTGGCGGACTGCTGATCGCTCTTACCGCGATCGCAATTCTTCTTGGTTGGGATGTACAGGTTCAACTTTGGTTGGCTCCATTATTTCCACCCTTACCTCTATAATCTTTTCATGCTCTAGTAAATTTTCAAGAATTCGGAGTTATCAAATCCACCTCCAAAACCGCACAAAGTCTCCATGTAATTATTACAAGAACTAGTTTTTATGAGCAAGAAACCTTCTCCCGCACCCAAACAGGCGATATTTATCAAAATATTCCATTCGCTGAACATCATCGCCCTGATCTTGATGACTGCAAGCGGTCTTCAGATTTATAATGCCAATCCAGTCTTTGGTGGGCGAGAGGGATGGCATTTCCCTAAATTCATGTTACTGGGAGGATGGCTCGGTGCTGGACGAAACTGGCATTTCGCCGCCATGTGGTTGTTTTCTATGACCCTTCTCATCTATGGTATCTATATTTTTCTGACACGACGCTGGAAACATCGTTTCGCTTCTGACAAAGATATCCAAGCACTTCAGGCAACAAATCCCAAACGCAAAACCTACGCTTGGCATCGCATTGCTTACACCGCAATTATCCCAATTCTCTTAATCGCGATTCTATCGGGTTTGTGCATGTATAAGCCAGTCCAGTTCGCTTGGGTTTCAAGCTTGTTTGGAAGCTGGCAAAATCTCCGCGTGGCTCACTTCTTGACCATTCCGATCGTGCTGATCTTTACAATTACCCATATTTTCTTATCGTTTCGAGTGGGCGGGCTCAAAATGATTCGCTCCATGTTTATTTAGGAAGAATAAATATCAAGCCATTCCATCGAGTTTTTATAGAGGTCATTAAAATGCAATTCGATCGCCCCATACATCGTCGCTTCTCTCGTCGTCAGTTACTGTACTATACGGGTCTAACGGGGATGGGCTTGGCATTGGGAAGTTGTAGTCCATCGGATAAATTTACTTCAATCTTTGCACCCCTCCACTCACAAACCGATAACGTTAGAAACACCTTTGAACCACTTAACCAAAGCATCGAGGAATTGCTGTTTAAATCGCAAACCCCAGCACCTGAGTATCCCATGAGTGCGATCGAACCCAATGCTTTGTTGGTGAATACCTATGACACAACACCACAGATCGATCCTAAAACTTTTAAATTAATCGTTGATGGTGAAGTAGCCCATCCTTTGCAATTGAGTATGACTGGGTTGCAAGCCATGCCATTGATCTCTATGGTAATCCGCCACATTTGCGTGGAGGGTTGGTCGGCTATCGTGCAATGGGGGGGAGTGCGTTTATACGATTTGGCGAGGTTAGTCCAACCAAAATCTGGAGCGCGTTACGTCTATTTTGAGTCTGGCGATAAATATTATGAGAGCTGGGATATCGCCTCTGCATTGCATCCACAAACCCTCCTTGCCTATCAAAAGAACGGTCAAGCCTTATCCGTTGAAAATGGTGCGCCTTTACGTCTGGCTTCTCCGATCAAATTGGGCTACAAACAATCAAAATGGGTGACGCGCATTACTTTTACGAACGAGCTGCCTTCTCGTAAGGGATATTGGGTCGATGAAGGCTATGAATGGTTTGCTGGACTTTAACTAGTCCAAAAGCTCTACAGAAATTCCCAAAGCTGCAATTTGCCTGTTCGATCGCTCCTGATAGAAGAGCGATCGAACAATTCTTATTAGCTGCAATCTGAATTCCTAGCTAGGAATGAATTTCAGTGAGACCCCATTCATGCAGTAACGTAGTCCAGTGGGGTTAGGTCCATCATCAAATACATGCCCAAGATGACCTCCACAGCGTTTGCAGTGAACTTCAACGCGGGTCATGAACAGGGACTTATCGGTTGTAGTTCCGATCGCACCGTCAAGGGGGGCATAAAAACTCGGCCAACCCGTACCACTATCAAATTTCGTAGTTGATGAGAATAAAGGCAAGTCACAGCCCGCACACATAAAAGTACCCTTTCCATATTCTTTATCAAGGGGACTAGTATGAGCCCGCTCGGTTCCATGCTTGCGGAGTACGCGAAACTGCTCGGGTGTAAGGATTTGCTTCCACTCTGCTTCAGTTTTTGTGATTTCAAATGTATCTGCTGCCACGGCTGTTCCTATGTTTTCAGAATTTTGGTTTTCAGAATTTTTAGATTGAAAGCGAGATAACAAAACAACACTAACGGCTGCCGTACCCGCTAAGAGAAATCTACGTTTCTTCATGATTTTAATTATAAGGCTGTGTTGATATTTATGGGGGCAAGCATATACAGAAAAAACAGCAATAGCACCCTCCCCATTCTTTCGAGCAGGGGCAATTTATGAATTGCCCCTGCTCGAAAGCGATACAGAGATAAATGAGGGGGCGAGGACTTTAGAGTATTCCTTACTTCACTTCGGCTGCGGCGAACTTGGCGATTTTGCCTGACTTGACTGCGACGACGACATCATAGGTCGAGCAATAAGAAACCGTGATATTTCCAGCTTTGTTGTAGAAGTTAACCACCATGCCAGCACCACCTGGTTGAATGCCAATGGGCTCTAGATCGCCAGCAAAATAACTCCGCATCAGATAGCCACTGGCTTTCTTGCCCTTAACTTCGCTGAGGTTATCAATCTTTCGTTGAGGAGTCAAGTTAGCTATATCGTCAGACACAGCTATTGTTTCAGCAACTGCCTGCGAAAGAGAGTTAGAAAGGCTAAAAGGAACCTGTACGGCAGTCATTACAGAACCTGCCAAAATCGCACTTGCCAAAATTGAGGTTAGTTTCATCGTGATTTTTCCTATCGATCGCAGTTTTGTCTTTTCATTACTATTACGAGCTAGGTCTCAAATTGGATGAAAATGAGGTTTGCTTGCGATCGCCTCGTGCCGACATAAGCCACAATCCCTCCTGACTTAACGATGGAAGCTGAGAACAAAACGACTATCCAAACATATTTAGGACAACACCAAGTTATCGCGATGCACGACCGTATCTTCGCCTTCAAAGCCCAATAGGCGCGGGATGTCTTCAGACTGATAGCCTAAGATCCGTTCGATTTCGTTACTACTATAGTTCGCGATCCCTCGGGCAATTTCTTTCCCTTCGGAATCGCACAGTCCGATCGCATCTTGAGCGTCAAATTTTCCTTCCACTTTGGTGATGCCTGCGGGTAAGAGCGATCGCCCTAAATTCATCACCGCTTTCACTGCACCATCATCTAGAAAAATCTTGCCCAATGGAACCATACCATAGGCAATCCAGCGCTTCCTTGCATTTACGGTGCGGGGTTGCGCGGCAAATTGCGTGCCAATATTCTCTCCTTCTAGAATCCGCAAAATACTATCGGGGGCATCCCCTTTGGTAATGACGGTCTTTACCCCTGCGGCTGCGGCAATGCGAGCTGCTGACAGCTTTGTATTCATGCCACCCGTGCCCCATTCCGTTCCGCCTTTTGCAGTTTGATTTTCAGCAGAGGCTTCATTTAACACCTGAATTAAATCGGGTAACTGATCGGACTCCACAAACTCAATCGGTTTAGCGTCTATATCTTGGCGAGGGTCAGCAGAATAGAGGCGATCGACATCGGTGAGCAAAAATAGCCAATCGGCTTCGATCAAACTTGCCACTAAGGATGAGAGCGTATCGTTATCGCCAAACTTGAGTTCGTCCACTGCCACCGTATCGTTCTCATTCACGATTGGGACAACCCCTAAATTCAGCAGTTCCGTAAAGGTGGAATGCACGTTAATGTAATGTTGCCGCTGAATTAGATTTGCCCGAGTCAGTAAAACCTGCGCGACAGGTTGATTTAATGTGCCAAAAAAATCGTCATAAATCCGCATTAATCGTCCCTGCCCCACCGCTGCTACGGCTTGCTTGAGCGCAATATGAGTTGGTCGTCCCTTCATCCCCAATCTGGCACAACCAACACCCACTGCCCCAGAAGATACTAAAACCACCCGATGTTCTTGGCGACGCAGTTGGGTAATGACCTCGACCAGTCGAGCGATCGCAGCGATATGTAAATCCCCAGTTTCAGGTTTGGTGAGGCTAGAAGTACCAATTTTGATGACGATGGTTTGCGTTTGCATGAATAAAACCAAATTTTTTAGTTTGTTACAGAAAATGCAACAGTTAAGTCTAACGATAATCGAGCCGCTATATTGAACAGTTAGATTGGGTCAAAATTTCTTTGCTATTTATCTTAGTTTTACCCAGCCAGTTAGAAATTCTCCTACTGTGAGGTCAGGAATCATGTTGCCACTAACGCTACCTAAGTTTGCCCTACCCAAAATCCTATCGAAAATTAGGCTCCCTCAAGACGCACGAGACTATCAAATCTTATTTTTATCACTTTTTCTGATCTTGGGTGTGAGCACTAGAGATTGGACGCTACACCCCGATCTGATGTTATTGGTATTCGGTGTTTGCTGGCTAACTCAAGCACTGGCGGTTTTATTCACGCAGGCGACCTCACCGAAGTCTATGCCACAAGGGCAATTAGGTAAATTTCCTTTAAATATTCCTAACCCTGCTTATTTTTCCCATCTCCAAAACCTAGGGAGTTTGCGGAGTGCCACGATTACAGCCTTGGGACTATGTTTGCTTTTACGCTCTGATAGTTATGTGACGATGGCTGTGGCTGCTTTTCTGGCAATTATCAGCAAGTTTATCTTTCGCTTAGATGGAAAGCACTGGTTTAACCCCGCCAATTTTGGCATTGTGGCGGCACTGAGCTTAGGCGAACATGCTTGGGTATCTCCTGGGCAGTGGGGCGATGATAGTTGGTATGCTTTGCTATTCCTCGGGTTGGGTGCTTTGATTCTAAAGCGCGTGGGACGCTGGGACACCAGTATTACTTTTTTAGGAGCTTATGCACTCTTAGAGGGAGTTCGTAACCTCTGGTTGGGGTGGACGTTGGATGTGCTCGCCCATCGTCTCATGAGTGGTTCGTTGTTGCTATTTGCCCTCTTCATGGTTACCGATCCGCGCTCAATTCCCAATGCCCGTATTGGTCGGATTGTTTGGGCAGTGGCGATCGCAGTTCTCACCTTCGTATTACGCAATCAGTTTTACATCGCAGATGCCATGTTCTATGCACTATTTGCTCTGTCACCTTTGACCTTGCTTTGCGATCGGATTTGGTCGGGCTCTAAATTCTCATGGTCGCCTCGACGACCAGAATTAGCGATCGCGCGTTCTTAGTGCGTGTTTGAGAAGTTTTACCCCCTCTATCTCCCCCTTGCTCTAGCCACGAAGCGACTTCCCGCAAGATAGGGCTACGGTGTCCACACAAGTCGTCAAACCTAATTAAATCAAAGGTTAATTGCCCCCTAGCCCCCAATTCTGGGGAAGGATTCTTAAAGCCCCCCAGAATTGGGGGATTTAGGGGACTAGATCGATTAAAACGAAGACAAATTTCTTCTGTGTACACGGTAGCAGGGTAGGGGGAGGATTTAAGTTTCCCCCCTTGCTAAGGGGGGATTAAGGGGGGTAAAAGTAGAAATTTATACAAGATACTAGGCTTCTCAAACACTCTCTTAAGCCCCATTCCTTTGCCCAGAATCCATTGCCCAAAATCTATTGCCCAGAATCTATCGATCTCTGACTCAATATGAAACCCTTACGTATTCTCATCAGCCTTATTCTGACTGGCTTCCTTCTTTTTAGTTTCACGCCCACAGCCCTTGCCTTTTGTGGCTTTTATGTTGCCAAAGCTGACGCCAGTCTCTATAACAAAGCCTCTCAGGTGGTGATTGCCCGCGATGGCGATCGCACAATTCTCACGATGTCAAATGACTACCAAGGGGAGATGAAAGATTTCGCTTTGGTAGTTCCCGTTCCAGTCGTACTCAAACAAGAACAAGTTCGCATTGGCGAATCAAAAGTGATCCAGCGACTCGATGCCTTTAGTGCGCCGCGTTTGGTGGAATATTTTGACTCCGATCCTTGCATGGTTAGGACGTACCAATCTGAAGATAGAGTGATGAAAGCAGCTCCTTCGGCAAGTGCTGATGTCTCTAGGCGGCGACAGAGCCAAGGCGTGACAATTGAAGAGCAGTTTACTGTGGGTGAATATGACATTCTCATTCTCAGTGCCGAAGAATCGGACGGACTGGAATCTTGGCTAACCGAAAATGGCTATCGCATCCCCAAAGGCGCAAAGGATCTATTGCAGCCTTACATTCTCCAGAAAATGAAATTTTTCGTAGCAAAAGTGAATCTCAAAGAACAGCAAAAAACTGGTTCTCAGTTCCTCCGCCCAATTATGATGGCATTTGAATCCCCTCGATTTATGTTACCAATTCGATTGGGAATGGTGAACGCGCAAGCCGATCAAGATTTACTGATTTACGTTTTGTCACCCAAAGGTCAAGCCGATTTAACCAACTATCGCATGGTCAAAATTCCCTCTGGCGATAATATTCCAACCTATGTCAAAGGTGAATTTGCCAATTTCTATAAATCGATGTTCCAGACCTCTTACGATCGCGAAAATCGCAAGGTCGCATTTCTGGAATATGCATGGGATATGAGTAGTTGCGACCCTTGTTCGGCAGATCCGCTCACACCAGAAGAACTCAGGCAAGCTGGCGTATTTTGGCTGGATTCACCTAGTGACACTTCTCAACCTCAAATCATGCCAAGAGGTCGAAGACCCCGACCTAATTCTGGTGGTGTGTTTATTTCGCGCATCCACGTTCGTTACACCCGCGACAAGTTCCCTGAAGATTTGATGTTTAAGGAAACCACAAATCGCGAGCAATTCCAAGGTCGTTATGTAATGAACCACCCGTTTACGGGCGATACAAAATGCGAAGCTGGGCTGCAATACAAAAAATCCCTACCGAAGCGATTTGAAGGTGAAGCACAGACATTATCGAAGCTCACGGGCTGGCAGATTAGCGATATTCGCAAAAAAATGAATCTCGTTGAAGTGTTCACACCGACTTCCACAAACTCTTCTAAGACTTTATGGAGCAGCTTTGAGGACTGGTGGCAAGATATCTTGATTCGATTTGTGAATACGTAAACTGGTTTTCAGTTGTCGGTAAAGAAGTTGTCAGTTAGACAGAAGCTATCAGCTTTTGAATTCCTTGCTTTTCAAGACAATATACCGATAAGGATACCTTTTTTGCTAGACGATCTTAACAACTGAAAACTGATAACTGAAAACTAATAACCATGAAACCCCTACGAATTCTCATAGGCTTAATTCTCTCTAGTATTCTGCTTTTAAGCTTTACCCCTTCTGTTTTAGCCTTTTGTGGTTTTTATGTGGCAAAAGCGGATGCCAGTCTCTATAACAAAGCTTCGCAGGTGGTGATTGCACGAGACGGCGATCGCACGATTCTCACAATGGCAAATGACTATCAGGGCGATATGAAAGACTTCGCGCTGGTCGTTCCCGTACCCACTGTGCTTAAACAGGAGCAAGTTCGGATTGGCGAGTCCAAAATTATCGAGCGACTCGATGCCTTTAGCGCACCGCGTTTGGTAGAATACTTTGACTCCGACCCTTGTGCTGTCTACAATCGCGCCCCAGGATTAAGTGCTATCCCATCTCCAACTACTCGTGGATTTGGTGGGGATTCAAGAAGAAGAAACGAACTCGGCGTAACGATCGAAGCGCAATTTACGGTAGGTGAGTATGACATTCTCATCCTTAGCGCAGAGGAATCCGATGGATTGCAAACATGGCTCGTAGATAATGGCTATCGCATTCNNGAGGG
>NZ_CBDDRA010000034.1:0-44945 GCF_965232925.1 Tumidithrix helvetica PCC 7403 | reverse complement strand
TAAGNCTGNCAAGGAAGATCGTAAGGTAGCCTTTCTAGAATACGCTTGGGATATGAGTAGTTGCGATCCTTGCTCGGCAGATCCGCTCACCCCTGAGGAATTACAAAAAGCTGGTGTGTTTTGGTTGGATTCCCCCAGTCCTGGTGTTCCTAATCTAAATTCCAGCTTTAGAAGAGGTAGACCCCAACCTACTTCTAGTCGCGTATTCATCTCTCGTTTCCACGTTCGCTATAGCCGCGATAAGTTCCCCGAAGATTTGATGTTTAAGGAAACTACGAACCAAGAGTCTTTTCAAGGTCGCTATGTCCTGCGCCATGCCTTTGAGGGAGAAGCTCGATGTGAAGCAGGGCAACAGTATCAAAAATCTCTACCTATCCGATACGAAAAAGAGGCAAAAACTTTGGCACAGTTGACGGGATGGAATATCCAAGATATCCGCCGCAAGCTAAAGCTACCTGCAACTGGTACTCAGGGTAGTTCTTTCTGGCGCACAATCTGGAAATAAGCGATCGCAGGTCATTAAAAAAATAGTAGCAAGAGCCGATCGTCTAAGCGATCGGCTCTTGCTTTTTGGTGTTTGACGTTTGGATGATGAGTTAGTCAAGGTTTTAGCATTAGTTGCTTTTGCGATCGCAACACAGTTTAATTTATTAGAACTTACCCTAGAAACCGAATCTATGAAATCAAAGATAAATTTTCTGAATCGCTGCTTTTTAGTTTTACCTGTAGCTGTATCTATCGTTATTTTGAGTGCAATATCAGCGCTGTTAATTGGCATGAGCCCTGGCTACGCTCAAAGTGACTCTGCACTTCAAACCGCCGAGGAGTGTAAAATCCTGCAAACTTCGCTTCAGACCCTAGTAAAAGCATCTGATTTTAAAAATGCCGATCGGATGGTGGAAGTTCTAAACATTTCTGTTCAAGATCTTGAGAAAGCAAAACTCTCAAACCCAGTTTTACAGTCGGTGCGATCGGGCTATGTAAAGGCGATCGCCAATTTGGCACAGGTCGTCAAAGCGATCGGTGCTGAACATCCCGATCATCAACCCCTAAAATCACAATTTTTCAAGCCTTCATTTACCGAATTTAGCAAAGAAATTAGCCCTTGGATTCAAAAAGCTGTGACTGAATGTCCCAATAAATAGACGATTCCCGATCTCAGTCGGTGATTTTTATCATTTTCTGGTAATGCCAAAAACTCCTCTAAGGTCAGCGGTTTTGGAGGAGTTTGTAACATTTTCTCTTTTTCGATTTGGGCTAATACATCTATCTCCAGTACTCACAGCAAATTAGCTTCAAAAGCACCACATACAGAAATCTAAAACCCAAGGCGGGGCTATCCATTTTCGTAGTGAATTAGATCGAAAACTGCTTTAAATCAGCGATTAGCAGAAAAGTTAGACTGATAACTGGCAGCCTGTAGGCGAAACATTTTTTCGTAAAGACCGCCTAAGGCGATTAGTTCCGCATGGGTTCCAACTTCCACAATTTGACCTTTATCTAAAACCACAATCCGATCGGCCATTTGTACCGTAGAGAAACGGTGGCTGACGAGGAAGGTCATCTTTCCTTTGGTGAGTAGGCGAAACCTTTGAAATAGATCGTGTTCCGCGATCGCATCCACAGCCGCCGTTGGTTCGTCGAGAATGAGGATTTGGGCTGAAGTCATAAACGCTCTTGCCAGACCAATTTTCTGCCATTGTCCGCCTGAGAGTTCGATGCCACCCGAAAAAATTTTTCCCAAAATAGTTTGATAGCCGCGATCGAGCGCTGCGATCGTATCCGTTGCCCCCGCATCTATGGCTGCTTTTTGAATGCGGTCTTGATTTTCACGTTCCTTTAGATCGCCAAAGCCAATATTATTTTCCACACTCAGGGAGTAACGGGCAAAATCTTGAAATAGCACGCCGACTTGAGCGCGAAGTTCGCTTAAGTCAAATTCTTGCAAAGGAATATCGTCAATCGTAATCTCTCCTGCATCGATATCGTAAAAGCGCGTGAGTAGTTTGAGTAGCGTTGTCTTGCCCGAGCCATTGATACCCACTAAAGCAATACATTCATTGGGCTGTACCGTAAGGTTGATATTTTGGAGAACGGGTTCGCTTGCTCCTCCATAGGTAAAGCTGACATTACGCAAAGCCAACCCTGACTGCATCGGTACTGGAAATTTTTTAGGGGACTTCTCAAGAGCATGACTGACTACCTGCGGTTTTAGATTTAAAAACTCAAAATATTGGGAAACATAGAGGTTGTATTCATAAATGGTCGCGATGTTTTGCAGAATTCCTTGAATCGCATTTTGAGCCTGTTGAAAGGCTCCCGCATACATGGTCAGATCGCCGACTGTAATCAGTCCTCGTACTGCCTGCCAAATCACCAAAGCGTATGCACCATAAAATCCAATACTCGCGACAATTCCAATGCCTACACGGGCTAATGCCTGTTGGAGTGCCAATTTCTTGGATTCCTGATTAAAGCGATCGCGAATCTCACGATATTCCTTTAAGAAGTAATCTCCCAAATTAAAGAGACGAACTTCCTTTGCAAAAGCTGGATCTGTCAAAATTTCGCCAAAATAGTCAGCCAAACGTTTGCTTTGGGTTTGGCGACGCAGCATCCAAAAGCGCCGACTGGAATAGCGCACGCCCACCCAAAAAGTAGGGAGAGAAGTTAAAAGCAGCAACACAACCACCAAAGGGCTAAACCGCAACAGAAGGGATACGAGCCCTGCAAAGCCAATCAGTTGCCCTGCCAGTTGCGTGAGATTCCCAATCACGCGGAGGGGATAAAAACTGCCACTTTGCTGCGCTCGGTTGAGCGTGTCATAAAACTCAGCGGACTCAAAATGAGCCAGATCCAATTTGGTTGCCTGTTCCAAGAGAATGCCATTGGCATAGAGGGAAAAGCGATCGCTGAGAACCTGCGAAACAAAGGCATTCCCCTGCTGAAGAGCCTCTTGGAGCAATGCCAAACCCAGCCCTAAGCCAGCCAGTCCCAATAGGGGCACAATGTCTAAATTTGACGTACCGATCGCATGAATCACGCGATCGACAATCAGCTTGGTGACATAGAGCTGTGCCACGGGAATTAATGCCCCCGTCACAGTCAAAGCCAAATTTAGCAGTAACCAACCCGATGCTGCCTGCCAAACTAGGCGCATCAATTTTGGCATATTGCTCAGCAAAGACGATAGTTTCGTTGAGCTAGGAGGCTGGGGGCGAGAATGACGCATAGGATTCGGGCGATCGGGGCTGAAATAGGCAATAGTCCAATGTAGCAAGAACGTAGAAAAATTAATTCGCGAATTGACTAGCCAGATCGGACAAGTATCGGTACAATTCAGCGCGTGTAGCTATACTCACCTTGAGTAGATAAAAGCAACTCACAAAATCGGTAGCTTTCATTTAAAATTCTGTGGTGGCAAACCTGAAAACTCAGCAGTCCAGATCGAGTTTCTTCGCGAATCTAATCTGCTGCCTACTCTGTGTAGGCATACTATTGCTTTGCTTTACACCTGCCGTTTTCGCGCAATCGGTGCAAGACCTGCACAACTACCAAAACCTAGTTGAGCAGCAAAAACAGATCGTCCAGAAGCAGCAAGAACAGATCAAAGCGATCACCAAACCCGCGCAAGATCGCCTCGATGCCTTGCGACGCAATGTCAAAGTTACGGCAGAACAAATTCAAGACAACGAGGAAAAACTTAAACAAGCTCAGACATCGCAGCAAAAGTTAGAAAAGAAGCTGCAAGAGCTTGAGTATGACCTCAACCGCAAGCGCACTGCCACGACGGCACGTTTGCGTTACCTGCAAAAACAACAGATGCAAAAGTGGTGGATTTTGCTCTTAAGCAGTCAAGACCTTAACCAGTTTGCCGATCGCCGCCGCCAGATCAATCGCATTTACGAAGGCGATCGCCAACTTCTTGCCACCCTCAAACAAAACACCGACAGAGTTGAGTCTCAGCGCAAGCAAGTAATTACCCAAGCCAATGAGATTGCCTTACTCAATCAAAAGCTGAAATATCAAAAAGCCAACTTTGAAGCTGAAGTTGTTGCCCAATCGAATGTAATCGATCGCTTGAAAAGCGATCGGCGTGCCTTAGAGCTTGCCGAAGATCGCTTAGCTCAAGATTCTCGCCAAATCACCAGTTTGATTTTGGCAAAGGCACAAACAGCACCTGGAATTATGATTATGCCAGGTACGGGGCAACTGATGTATCCCACCGTTGGCGAAGTGACCAGTCCCTTTGGTTGGCGGATGCACCCGATTTTGGGCTATGACCGATTTCACTCAGGTATGGATTTTGGCGCAGACTACGGCAGCATGATCTACGCATCCGATCGCGGTACGGTGATCTATGCAGGTTGGTATGGCGGCTATGGCAATGCGGTGATCGTCGATCACGGCAACGGCTTGACGACGCTGTACGGTCACTGTAGCGAACTCTTTGTGAATGAGGGGCAGACCGTGCAAAAAGGTCAGCCCATTTCTGCCGTAGGTTCGACTGGATTTTCGACTGGGCCTCACTTACATTTTGAGGTGCGTGCTAATGGGGAACCTGTCGATCCCGCTCAGTTTTTATAAGGAAATATCCCATGCGATCGACAGAGTTACTGATGGAACGGTATGACAAAATCGACATTCCACCAATCAAACCAATCGTGACCAGAGTAGAAAGATATGGTTGTAAATACGAAAATTGTGGACAGGAACAAATAGCCGAAGCACCAGTAGGGATGGAGTCAGGAAGTCCATTTGGGGAACGCATCGCCGCCTTAGTGACAACAATGAGATACAGTCACGGGATCAGCTATCGTCGAATGCAGCAAATGATGTTAGAGGTATTTGGCTTAGATATCTCTGAAGGAGCGATCGCCAACCTATTATCAAGAGTCAAAGAACAACTAGGCTCAGAAGTAGAACGAATACATCAAGCACTCAAAAGCTCACGACTAGTATGCAGTGATGAGACAAGTGCCAGAGTAAATGGTAAAAAACAATGGGAATGGGTGTTTCAGAACGAACAGGTGTGTTTCCATATCATTCGACCTTCTAGAGGAGGAGATGTGATTACAGAAGTGATGGGAGGACATCAACCTGAAGTATGGGTGTCAGACTTGTTTAGCGCCCAGAAGACGCATCCAGCCGTAGAATGGCAAGTATGTCTTGCCCACCAACTCAGAGATTGTCAGTATGGCATCGAAGCAGGGGATGAGATTTTCTCAGGCAGAATGAAAAAGCTCTTACTACGAGCTTTTGTAGTACAAAAGCGTTGGGCAGATTTAGCAGAAACCACAGGTTATCAATATCGATGTCGGTTGTATCGAGATCTTGATGCGGTTCTAGCTCTACTGCCCACACAAGAAGATGGAGTTAGATCACAAAATCGTTATCTGGGTTTACGAAAAAACTTATTTCTGTTCTTGGATGACCCGACAATCCCAGCAACAAATAATGCAAGCGAACAAGCACTGCGTTGGAGTGTCATATTTAGGAAAATCACGAATGGTTTTCGTTCCAATTGGGGACGAGATCTATTTGCGATGGTACGTTCTATTGTCAATACTGGAAAGCGACAAGGTTTGTCTGCTTTTGAGTCGATTCTTGCGGCTTTAAACCCTCTTGAATCATTATTTCTTCTGAGTTGAGCAATTACGGATTTTCTCTCAAACGCATTACTTTCTCAGCTACTCGTGGAATATGAGCTGGATCGACTCTTTATACTCCCCATTCCTACCTCGAACTGACTGCTTCTGCTCTAGCCATGACTGAGACATAAACTTAAAATATAAGGCTTTATCTGCCGTTAACATACTCCGAGCGGGAAGTCCTCGTCACCCACAGTTCGGGATGCTCATCGAGGTAGAGATTTTGAGATTTTGATCGTACAATACTGAAATGCTAACAAGGCGAATCCCCTACAGACTTTACCCCACCAAAGCTCAAGAGCAAACCCTCTATGAGTGGCGGAGACTGCATTGTTACCTCTATAACTCAGCACTCGCAGATCGTAGAAATAGCTACCAGCGCCAAGGTAAATCTGTAAACTACCTAGATCAACAAAACCGACTACCCGCCTTCAAAGAAGTGTGGACAGCGTATAAAACACTTGGCTCACAAGCCTTGCAAGTCACCCTAAAACGAGTTGACCTTGCCTATCAGCACTTTTTTGCAGGAAAAGCAGCCTATCCAAGATTCAAATCTATCCGCCATTATTCAGGCTGGACATACCCTGCCATTTCAGGGTGGAAAGCACTAACTGATGGTAAAAATGGCTATTTGGATCTATTGAATCTAGGTAAGATTCAGATGCGAGGACAAGCAAGACAATGGGGCATCCCCACAACTTGCACCATCCTGAACCGACATGGTAAATGGTATGCATCAATCACCGTGAACTGTGAAGTAATCAGAGAAACAGGAGAAGGTGCAATCGGCTTAGATTTTGGCGTGCATCATGCGATCGCCACGAGTAATAGTGAAATTATTGAGGCTCCAAAGTTCCTAGCTAAAACTGCCGAAAAGATCAAAAAGGCAAGTAAACAGAAACGGAGAAAGCAATCACCCAACTATAAGCAGAAAATCAAAGCTTCAAAACGTTGGAAAAAAGCACAAACCAAAGTTTCTAAACTAACACGCAAAGTCGCGAGACAAAGACAAGATTGGGTGCATCAAGCAAGTACAAAGATAGTAAGCAGTAATAGCCTAATTTGTACCGAGCAACTTAATCTCAAAGGGATGACCCGCAAAGCCAAGCAAGGAAGTAAGCGCAAAGCTCAGAAAACTGGGTTGAACCGCAATATGTTAGATGTAGGAATCGGTATGCTCAAATCGGCAATTCAGTACAAAGTCACTGAAGCAGGTGATCAGTATCTTGAGATTCCAACTCAAACAGCTAAACCTTCTCAAACTTGCCCCAATTGTGGCGATCAGCATAAAAAAGATCTCAGTGAGCGTATCCATCATTGTTCTAAGTGTGGCTACACAACCGATCGCGATGTAGCTGCGGCTCAGGTGATGCTCAACTGGGTACTTTATGATTCTGCGGTGTTTGGAACGAACATCGTCAAACGTGGAGGGCAAAGCGCTACTTCAAAGGCTACACTTTGTGGATCGATGAAGCAACTTGGCTCAAAGAAGCGTCAAAAACACGCACTCCTTGCAAATGGGGATTCAGAAACCCCTCACGCAGTGAAACGGAATGCGGGGTAGTTCATATATCGTAGTTAGCTTGGCATGGGATTTTGTATGCAAAAAACAATTTTGGCGGGTTTGGTTTTGGCTGCGGTGGGAGTTGGTATGGGTGCAGCGATCGCTTTTCGCTTAGTCAGTAACAGTACGAGCAGACTCTCAATTGCCACCACCCAATCTACAACCAGCACGCAACCAACCGATCTAACAACCTCTATAACCGAGAATAATCAAGCCATAGGTCAAGGCAAAACTGGCGCAGACAAGTCTTTCTGTCAGTTTAACGCGCTCAACTCGGTTACCAACTCCTTGTATCAAGTGCAGGCGATCAACGCGATCGCTCACGATCCTTTACCCACCTTATCTAACTTTAGTGGGCTCCTAAAACCAGAGTTTCTTGCCAGTTTTACACCTGCACCCTTTCCTAAAATTAGCGATCGCGCCCGTTCTGCTAGCGTGCCCATCATCATGTACCACGACATTACTACCAGCAAAGAGGTGTCATGGGATGTAACGCCCACAGAGCTAGAAGAGCAAATCCAAGCGATCTACGATAATGGACTGACCCCGATTACGCTCGACCAATTGGTCAATCATCTCCGTACGGGGTCATCTTTACCCGAAAAACCAATTTTACTGACCTTTGATGATAATTATGTGGGGCAATATACCTATGCCTTCCCACTCCTAAAAAAATATAACTACCCAGCGGTTTGGTCCGTTCACACGCGCTTTGTAGGTTCAACCGCTGGCAAACCGAAAGCCACATGGGATCAACTCCGAGAAATGCAGCGCAGTGGTCTAATTACGATCGCTTCCCATACGGTCAATCACTACAATATGTTGAAGTTAGATGATGCCAAAGTGGAAGAAGAACTACGCGTCTCCAAGCAGGTGCTCGAAAAAGAATTAGGCATTTTCATTCGCTACTTTACCTATCCTGAGGGTTCTTATAGCGAGCGCATCAAGCAAAAAGTCGCCGAAGTAGGCTATGAGGCAGCCTTGACCATGAGTCTCGATCCTTACCAAGAGAAACCTGCCAATACCTCTGAAGATATCCTCTCGATCATGCGTTACGGTCAGTCTCGCATTCGAGAAGCAATTCCACTTGCCTCGGGTGGAACGCCATCGGAGTCCTTTACCCTATTTCCTAATTTGACCGCTTCTGGGAATAGTGGCATCAATTTCACCACGCCCGTACAAAAGCGACAGGTCAGTATTGATGGCTTTCCCGTAACCTTGGTCTATGGGGGTAGACCTGTAACCGTTCATGCCGATAAGCGCGGCAAAGTCGAAGAGATCATGAAAACTGCCGATGCGATCGCAGCAGTAGATGGAGGTTTCTTTTCCTTAGAACGCATTGATGGCAATAAGATGATTGGGCCCGTTATGAGTCAGTTTTCTAGTAACGGAGGCGTATTTAATCCTGGCAATAAAGGAGAAAATCCACTTTTGAACGGTCGCCCTCTGGTTTTGATTAGTCCGACAGGGATTAAGTTTGTACCGTTTGATGCCAGTAAACATACAAGTTTAGATGCGCTTAAAGCCGAATTGCCCGATGTCACCGATGCTTTTGTCGCTGCTGGTTGGCTTGTCCGCGATGGTAAACCCCAGACCGCAGAAAGTTTTGGTAAGTTGTACGGTTTTGATGCCAGCCGCGATCGCGCCTTTTGGGGCATCGATCGCACGGGTAGACCTGTGATTGGCGTCACCCAAGAAATGATTGACTCGGTAGGGTTAGGCAAGCTTTTAGCCAAGACAGGTTTGCAGGATGTGGTTATGCTCGACTCTGGGGCTAGTGCTTCCTTGGCATATCAAAATCGCTCGATGATGAGTTACGAACCTCGTCCTGTCCCCCATGTTGTGGCACTATTGCCCCCTAATCCCGTCAAAACCGAAGAGACATCGACTGTGACTTGTCCAGTGAGCTTGGCTCCAGCGGCTGTTCCCAGCCAAAATTGAACATCTTATAGAGAGTGTTTGAGAAATACATATAGCAATCCTAAATCAATCGTGAGACAGGATTTTGTGAACTAAACCACTATGCACTTCCAGTGCATAGTGGTTTAGTTTTATTGAAACCTATATCTGGTAGGCATTTATAGCCTGTTCGTTAATTATTGAGAAACGTGTGTGGTTGCCCTAGGGGATGCCCCTTTATAAGATTGAAATTGTGATTTATCATTGGATATAGGTCTTCAGCCAAGTTTCAATATCTTGTCGAAATTCGTTGTTTGGAGCTTCTACAAAGCGATCTTCTGAATTCCCTTTCGAGCTTGATGAGGGAATATATACCTGAATACAGGGATTTGCCTCACGAGCGAAAGTTGTCTTTGCAAGTTGCTTGCCAGTTTTGGACTCATACAACTGAATTTCCAACTCACTACGATACCGATTAAGTTTAAATGGTTTGTCTGTTCCAGCTATTGAATAAGGGCATGATTCCAATAGCTTGGATTTCATGTTTTCGGTAATACAAATCACCAAAGCCGTATTTGGGGGGGATGAAGACATGAATTGCGGCGGCAAATATTCTAGATCGGCTTTAATGAAGTTTGAGCTAGGCTTTTTAGTCACAAATGCAGTGACAACTTTTTTGCTCCCTCCCCACATTTGTTTGTTGTTTGGGAGTGTTTCTGGCGAGGGTCTACCATTTAGGCACACGAGTGGAAGTCGATAATAATCTTCAGGTTTATATGGTTGAGTGGGTTGGGAATTAATATCTGAAGATTTTGGATTTGGCACAGGATCGCTGCACCCAGCTAAAATTGAAAAACTTAATAAGAGAAGACAAAAAGATAATATTTTCAATTTCATAATCCTAACCTAGAGCCTTGCTAGTAAAGTTCAATAGGAGATGTTTGTTGATTGACTACGTATTTGTTTGCGTATTTAGAAAGAACGTATGTGTCCAACTAACTAAACTTCAGCCTAAACAGATTAACTCTGCTAAAAATCCTACACATCATTCATTTATTTAGGTAATTTTTAGATTAACACGATGACTGAGTATTATAGAGCAACGTCCAACATTTAGCCATGGGGAGTGTCAATGGCCGAGTTGAATTCCAAATATCATATTTAGGCGATCGCGTACCCATGTAATCGCCGCAGATTCCGATCTTTTAATTTCCTCTTCATTCAGTAGTCCCATATTAATCAGAATCTGCTGTCGTTCTGAGAGTTTAAGCGCAATTTGTTCGCCAAGTTCTTGATGATCGGTTAACAATTTTTGCAACTGTCTGCGTCCAATTACAAATAGGGTCGTATCGGTCAATGCCCTTACGGTTGCTGTGCGCGGTGTCCCTGTAAGCAGGGCAATTTCCCCAAAAAACTCCCCGTGATGGAGCGTCGCAATGTGAGTGTCTGTGCGCTCAGAAATAATTTCTACGGAGCCAGAGAGAATAATATAAAACGTATCGCTAGGATCGTCTTGCTTGCAAATTATTTGGGGTGGGGCAAAATGTTGACGAAATCCACTTGCAATCACTGCTAACAATTCAGTATCTGTACATCGTTCGAAATAAGAAACTCGTCGCAATAAATCTCGTAGACTGCGCTTACTAACAGTTTTAGCTGTAAGTTTGTTCTTACCTGAACTTGTTGCATCTGTATTTGACTCTGGCTTATCAAAATTGATTTTCTTCTCACCATTTTCATAGCCATTGTCACTAATTTTTTCACTGATTTTGTCACTAGGTGAGTGATTCTGAAATAGGGGTTTTAACGCTTCAATATTCCGAATTCTGAGATCGCGATGGGGATAAGGAATTTCAATACTACGTTGGCGTAGTTCGTATTCAACCCTAAAATTTAAAGCACTTTTAATCGGTTCGTTCTCATTGGGATTGTTGACCCAAACCAACAACTGAAAATCTAAGGAACTGCTACCAAAACCTTTAAACCAAACCTCAGGTGGGGGATAAGAAATGACTCTAGGCTCCGATCTCGCTGCTGCAATTAATGCTTCGGTGAGTAAGAGCGGATCGGTACCATAGGCTACCCCAACAGGTAAATGAATGCGGCAAATATGACCACCATAACTCCAATTTACGGTGTCATTTTCGATGAAGCGCTGGTTGGGTACAATCACAAAAACATCGTCATTCGTTCGCACAATCGTCGAGCGAATCGATATTTTTTCGATCGTTCCTTGCAGTCCATTAATTTCAATGTAATCGCCGACTTTAATCGTTTGCTCGAATAATAAGACTAATCCGCTAATAAAATTGCTAGCAAGATTTTGTAAGCCGAAACCAATTCCAATCCCCAAAACCCCTACGACTACGGTTAAGGAACTAAGATTAATTCCTGCTGTTTGTAAAACAATAACAATACCTAAAACTGTGAGAGAATATTTAACAGAAACGGCTACAGCTTCTTGAAGTCCTCGATTTAATCCTAGCCTTGATAAAAGCGATCGCCTGATGAGTTCCGTAGCGATTCTTGCCACGACAAATACTAAAACAACCTGTATCGTAAGGGATGCTACTGACGCAAAAGAAAACTTCATACCACCGATATCAAAAATCGGATGCACTAGAAAATTGTATAAACTGCTGAGTAGGTTATCCATGAATTTATACGCTGATATCCTGACAGGAATTGTTAGGGAATTTACTTAAATGGTTACTTAAAATTCTTGTGAGAATAAATCAGATCGAACAGGCATAGTAATTTTTCTAGCTAAAGCACAATCACTTTTCCAAAGAGTTAGATCGCAAATAAAAGGTTCCACTGGTTTATTCTGAATCCTATATAAGTCTAGCTGCCTCTTTTCCTGTTGTCGAACATCCTTGCTGCTTTTTATACCATTCTCAATCTAATTATCCATGCGCTTACCCAATATTATTTTGCCCGGTTATCTAGCAGGAGCCTCAGACTATTTTGCAATCGAACAAGCCCTGCGATCGCAGGGGCATCCTGCGCTTGTTGTGCCGCTCAAGTGGTGGGAATGGTTGCCTACAGTAGGTGGGCGTTCGATCGCACCGATCTTAGAAAAACTCGATCGAGCCGTCGAGCAAGTGCGATCGGAGTATGGGGTTTCTAAAGTGAATATTATCGGGCATTCGGCGGGCGGTTGGTTGGCAAGAATTTATCTAGGCGACCAACCCTATTACGATCGCATTTGGAAAGCACGCGATCGCGTAGCGAAGCTGGTTACTTTGGGTACGCCCCACCGCAGCCTCGAACCTTGGACGCGTAGAAATCTTGGCTTTGTTAACGACAATTATCCCGATGCCTTTTATGAGGATGTGCAATATATCTGTGTAGCTGGGCGATCGGTTTATGGTGAAAAAAGCCTCTCTAAGTGGGTCGCTTACAGCAGTTACGAGCTAACCTGCGGTATCGGTAATGCTTGGGGGGATGGCATTACACCCATTGAGGCAGCACACCTAAAAGGGGCTGAAAATCTCGTGTTTGATGGGGTAAATCACTCGCCTAAAGCAGGGACTTGGTATGGCTCACCTGAAATCATCGCAGCATGGGTTAAATATTTGTAGCATTGCTGTTGACGATGGGGTTTGGGGCAAATCTTGTCTAGTTAAGAGGCGATCGCATCTTGAAAACCTAAGCATAAATTACTAGGAAAAATCTGGGTATGAGACTAGACATTTTTAAAAATCCAAGATATATTTCAATTGTGTGAGGAGCGAACAAAAGAAAGAGCCTAGACGAAACAGGGAAAGTCTTAGGCTCTTTCTTTGTTTTGTGGATTTTGGATTTGGGTAAAGTGAATAGTTTTACAGTTCTCGCTCTTGATTGTTAGTCGCGAAAACTAGGCTTAATCTTCCTAGTTCAGCAGACTAAAGTTTTTTCAGGTAAAAAGTCAACCAGTAAATCAAGATGTCACCTTTACCGCATCGCACGAAAGTTGTTGCCACAATTGGACCTGCGAGTAACTCTCGTGAGGTCATTTACCAGTTGATTCAGGCGGGAATGGTTGTGGCAAGACTCAACTTTTCCCACGGTAGTTATGAAGATCATGCCAACACCGTCAAGTTACTGCGCGAAGTTTCCAAAGAACTGAACGTTCCAGTCAGCCTTTTGCAGGATTTGCAGGGGCCCAAAGTGCGCGTAGGACAGTTGCCTGACGGCGCGATCGCTTTACAAGATGGAGATGCGATCTCTTTAGTCCCGATCGCTGATTTTAACAATCAACCCCTCACGATTCCAATAGACTATCCCCATTTGGCGGAAGAAGCGCAAACAGGTACGCGGATTTTGCTGGATGATGGACTGCTGGAGTTTACCGTCACTGAGATTAGCGAATCCGTGGTGAAGTGCCTCGTAGTCAGAGGTGGACTGCTCAAAAGCCGTAAAGGCGTGAACCTTCCTAGTCTCAATCTGCGATTGCCTTCGATGACTGAGAAAGATATCCAAGACTTAGATTTTGGTTTAACGCAGGGGGTTGACTGGATATCTCTAAGCTTTGTACGGCAAGCAGAAGACATTCGCACGCTCAAAGCTTTGCTCAAACAAAAGGGAGCAGATACACCTGTCATAGCCAAGATTGAAAAACCCCAAGCGATCGAGCATCTTGATGAAATTCTAGATGAATGTGATGGCGTGATGGTGGCGAGGGGCGATCTGGGGGTAGAGGTTAATCCCGAACGGGTTCCCTTACTGCAAAAGCGGATTATTCGTGCTTGTAATCTGCGCGGTATTCCCGTGATTACGGCGACCCAAATGCTCGATAGCATGATTCAAAACCCGCGCCCCACACGCGCTGAGGCTAGTGATGTTGCCAATGCCATTATTGATGGAACCGATGCTGTAATGCTTTCTGGTGAGTCGGCTGTAGGAGCCTTCCCAGTGCAATCTGTGGAGATGCTGGTGCGAATTGCGGCTGAAGTAGAGCCAACTTTGGATTTCTCAAACCTGCCGCCCTACGAAATTAATGAGACCCATGCCATCAGCGAAGCCCTGAATGCGATCGCGAGGATTCTCACTTTAAAATGTATTGTTGCTCTCACAAATACTAGCTATACTGCCCGACTCGCTGCTGCCGAGCGTCCTCAACAGCCAATTATTGCAATTACCCCCAATCAGAAAACCTATCAAAGGTTAAATTTGATTTGGGGCGTTTTGCCATTGTTACTGCCTGCAACCTACGATTCCATAGAAGCTCAGATCGATCTAGTGGAAGCGTTGTTATTGAGCAAGAATCTGGTGAAGCCCGATGACACAATTTTGATTTTGGGTGGTATTCCCCTTAAGCAAACAGGCGGCACAAACTTGCTCAAAATTCATAGAATTAAATCTGATGGCAATTTTTCTTAAATTTGCAACAGATCGGATTTTGGGTTCCGCGCTCTGCACGGTCATTTCAAAAAGATATGTTGCAACATTTTTTGAAAATGGTATTAGGATTTATTTTAAGACATGTAGCGTTAATTAAAATTAAGCATATTTTTTAGTTAGGATTCCATTTTGACTGAATCTAAAGGAACTTCTGAGAGTTCATTCCTACATATCTACTCCTCAGATAGGCTATGGGAATGGTTAGAAAAAGAACAGATTAGTATAGGCTTTACGACCTATCAGACTAATCGTCTGATGTTGGTGGGGCGGAAGACTAATGGAAGATTAGCGTTTCATGAGCGACTCTTTGATAAGCCGATGGGACTCTATGCCCAAGACGATCGCTTGTACATGAGTACGCGTTATCAAATTTGGCGATTTGATAACCATTTGGCGAATGGCGAAACCTATCAAGAAGCCGATCGCCTATATGTGCCGAGTCTGAGCTACACCACAGGTAGTCTGAATGTCCACGATCTGGTTTTGGGTCGTGATGGCACACCAATATTTATCAATACGGACTTTAGCTGTCTGGCAACGATCGCTGAGGGCTATAGTTTTGCGCCGATTTGGCAACCGCCATTTATTACCAAACTGGTTGCTGAAGATCGCTGTCATCTGAATGGATTGGCGATGGTGGAAGGAGAACCCAGTTATGTTACTGCTTGCAGCATGACCGACAGCGCCGCAGGGTGGCGATCGCACCGTAATGATGGCGGCATTGTCATGCATATTCCCAGTAATGAAGTTGTGGTCGGAAATCTATCGATGCCGCACTCGCCGCGTTGGTATCAGGGCAAACTCTGGTTGCTGAATGCGGGGACAGGGGAACTAGGCTATGTCGATGACCACAAATTTGTGCCGATCGCCTTTTGTCAGGGATTTGTGCGGGGCTTAGCCTTTTGGGGTGATTTGGCGATCGTGGGACTATCGAAACTGAGGTCGGCGAGTTTTTCGGGATTAGTACTAGAGGAAAGGCTGTTAGCGGAAGGGAAAACGGCGCAATGTGGATTAGTGGTATTCAATCTCCGCACTGGGGAAACTGTCCATTCTTTATTTTTAGATAAGCCAATCGAAGAGTTATTTGATGTGGTGGTCTTGCCTAATGTTGTGCGTCCTATGTCTTTGGGCTTTCAGAATGAAGATATTGAACGGCTGGTGACTTTTCCTAATTCTCATGGATTGGTCACGACTAAACCGACGGTGAAACGTCCTAGGGATAACTCATTGGCGATCGCTGGTTTGCCAACAAAGGAACGAGTGCAGCGCGAAAATCAGGAAGCGCGGGAATATGAAGCGATGGAACGGCAAGAACTTGCTGAGGCAAAGGTCACTGGGGCAAAAATCGCTGAGGCAAAAATCAAATTTCAGAGGGTGTTTCATCTGAATCGTGAGAGTTTAGCGCCCTATGATGCGATGACTTTTCCGAATCTGCAACAACGTTGGCAAAGTCAACCGCAACGGGGCGAAGTAATCGGGGTTTCGGCTTCTTTTTTGGGCGATATGGTTGGTTTTGCGATCGCTGAGTTATTACCCGATTTCAAGGCGGAAATTATTTCGCTGTTTGTCGATCCAGACCACCGCCAAAAGGGAGTTGGCACCAAAATGCTAGCATTTTTGGAACGAGAAATATTTCAGCAGAAGTTCAGCCAAATTACGTTGATTTATGAGCCAACTGCTTTAACAGACAAGGCTTTGGAGCCGATATTTGTTAAGTTGGGCTGGGCTGCACCCCGATCGCTTGCCAATGGGTTAAAGGTTGCTCAAAAGGTTTTATCACCAAAAGTTAATCCTGTTAGTGAAGCGGCTAAGTTGAAGTTTGAGGAAGGGAAAAACCAAGCTCAGGCTCAGAATTTGGCACAGGCGATCGCTTGTTTTCAAGAGGCAATAGGTTTGCAGCCTGACTATGTGGCGGCTTATAACCAATTGGGCAATGCGTTGCAAGGATTGGGGCAGTCGGAACAGGCGATCGCCATTTATCAAAAAATATTAACGATTAATCCCAATGTCGCCGCCGCCCATTGCAATTTAGGTAGTATTTATCAACTGCAAGGAAAGTACGAGCAGGCGATCGCCGCCTATCAAAAAGCCATTGAACTCAAACCTGATTTTGCCTTGGCTCATCGCAATTTAGGCGGGCTATTGGCAAGTCAAGGGCGATCAGACATCCCCAGAGCCGCACCAGAAAGCTAGATTTTGAAAAAACAGCGCTTAATATTTTTTTATCGCTTCCCGCAAGACTAAACCTCAAATGCAAATTTTATGACTAGTATTTTTGTAGAAAGAACAGGTACGGCTAACCCCTTCAATGGCATTGATATCGGAGCTTACAGCGCTCCCACCTTCGCAGATATCGATGGCGATGGCGACCTTGATGCGATTGTTGGTGAAAGGTTCGGCACGCTCAAATATTACAAAAACACAGGTAGTGCCTCCAACCCAGTCTATGCGGAGCAAACAGGTACGGCTAACCCCTTCAATGGTCTTGATGTCGGGGATTCCAGCACTCCCACCTTTGCGGATCTCGATGGCGATGGTGACCTCGATGCGATCGTCGGTGTATTTCGCGGCCGGCTTAAGTACTACAAAAACACAGGAAGTGCCACCGACCCAGTCTATGCAGAGCAAATAGGTACGGCTAACCCCTTCAATGACATTGATTTCGGGTATTTTTACACTCCCACCTTCGCGGATGTCGATGGCGATGGCGACCTAGATGCGATTGTTGGTGTATCGTTCGGCATCCTCAATTACTACAAAAACACGGGTAGTGCCACCAACCCAGTCTATGCAGAGCAAGTAGGTACAGCTAACCCCTTCAATGGTCTTGATGTCGGGTCTTTGAGCAAGCCTACCTTAGCGGATCTCGATGGCGATGGCGACCTTGATGCGATTGTTGGTGAAAGGTTCGGCACGCTCAAATATTACAAAAACACGGGTAGTGCAGGCAACCCAGTCTATACAGAGCAAACAGGCGTAGCTAACCCCTTTAATGGCATTGATATCGGGCTTTACAGCGCTCCCACCTTAGCGGATCTAGATGGCGATGGTGACCTTGATGCGATCGTTGGTGAAAGGTTCGGCACGCTCAAATATTACAAAAATACGGGTAGTGCAAGCAACCCAGTCTATACAGAGCAAACAGGCATAGCTAACCCCTTCAATGGCATTGATATCGGGAATTACAGCGCTCCCACCTTCGCGGATCTTGATGGCGATGGCGACCTTGATGCGATTGTTGGTGAAAGGTTCGGCACGCTCAAATATTACAAAAATACGGGTAGTGCCTCCAATCCAATCTATGCAGAGCAAACAGGCGTAGCTAACCCCTTTAATGGCATTGATATCGGGTATCTTAGCACTCCCACCTTCGCGGATCTCGATGGCGATGGCGACCTTGATGCGATCGTGGGTGCATATGACGGCACGCTCAAATATTACAAAAACACAGGTAGTGCCTCCAATCCAGTCTATATAGCCCAAACAGGTACAGCTAACCCCTTTAATGGTCTTGATGTCGGGATTATAAGCACTCCCACCTTCGCTGATCTCGATGGCGATGGCGACCTTGATGCGATTGTTGGTGAAAGGTTCGGCACGCTCAAATATTACAAAAATACGGGTAGTGCCTCCAATCCAATCTATGCAGAGCAAACAGGTACAGCTAACCCCTTCAATGGCATTGATATCGGGATTTGGAGCACTCCCACCTTCGCGGATCTTGATGCTGATGGCGACCTTGATGCGATCGTGGGTGCATCTGATGGCACGCTCAAGTACTTCCTGAGTAACGCAACTCCAACTCTCACGGGCACACCAGCCACACTAGCGGCAGGAATAGAAGATACTGCCTACACTATTTCCACCTCAGATTTATTACAAGGATTCTTTGATGCTGATGGCGATACCCTCTCTATCTCAGGACTAACTGCCAGCAACGGCACGCTTATCGACAATGGCAATGGAACCTACAATTTTGCTCCCAATGCGAACTTTAATGGCAACGTCAACCTCACCTACAATGTCATCGATGGCAACGGCGGTATTACTCCCGCAACTCAATCCTTTGCGATCGCATCCGTCAACGATGCACCAGTCCTAACAGGCACACCAGCCACACTAAATACTGGCACAGAGGATACCACCTACATCATCAACACCTCAGATTTATTACAAGGATTCTTTGATGCTGATGGCGACACCCTCTCTATTTCGGAACTAACTGCCAGCAACGGCACACTTATCGACAATGGCAATGGAACCTACAATTTTGCTCCCAATGCGAACTTTAATGGCAACGTCAACCTCACCTACAATGTCATCGATGGCAACGGCGGTATTACTCCCGCAACTCAATCCTTCTCTATTGCATCCGTCAACGACGCTCCGATCGTCAGCAATCCCATTCTCGCTCAAACTGCAACCGAAGATTCTCCATTCAGCTTCGCAATACCTACTAACACCTTTAGCGATATCGATGCTGGAGACACCCTCACCTACTCTGCAACCCTCGCCAATGGCAATCCCCTACCGAGTTGGCTGACCTTCAACCCCAGTACTGGAATATTCAGCGGTACTCCCTTGAATGAAAATGTCGGAGCGATCGACGTTAAAGTAACCGCAACCGATACCTCTAACGCTTCTGTCAGCAATACCTTTGCAATTACCATTGCCAACGTCAACGACGCTCCCACAGTAAGCAATCCGATTCTCGACCAAACTGCAACGCAAGGAACTCCTTTTAATTTCCAATTACCAGCCAATACTTTCAGCGATATCGATGTCGGCGATATCCTCACCTACAGCGCCACCCGCGCCGATGGCACTGCCTTACCCACTTGGCTCACCTTTAATCCCGCCACAGGAACCTTTAGCGGCAACCCTGCCAGCGGCGATGTGGGAACCCTCAGTGTCAAAGTCACCGCGATCGATCTGGCAAACACTAAAGCCGAAGATACCTTCGATCTTGTCGTCACTCCCCTATATAACATCATTACTGGAACCTCAGCTGGCCAAACACTTAACGGAACTAGCACCCATGACAAGATTTTCGGTTTAGGCGGCAATGACACCCTTTTCGGCTTTGCTGGGAACGACATTCTCGATGGTGGGTCTGGCAATGACACCCTCAATGGCGGTGACGGTATCGATACCCTAATTGGCGGACTGGGCAACGACACCTATATCCTAGACAGCCTCGATGACACCATCATCGAAGACCTCAACGCTGGAACCGACACCGTACAATCCTCCGTTAGCTACACCCTCGGTGCTAACTTAGAAAATCTCACGCTCACAGGTACGAGCGATATTAACGGGACAGGTAACGAGCAAGTGAATATCATCACTGGAAATGCTGGCAATAATACCCTCTATGGAGGGGATGGAAACGACAGGCTTAGGGGTGGACTGGGCAACGATACCTACATCATCGATAGTGCTGGCGATGTGATTAGCGAAGCCGCAAACGCTGGCATCGATACCGTGCAATCCTCTATCGACTATACCCTTGGCGCTAATCTAGAAAACCTCATCCTTACTGGAAGCGCAATCAACGGTACGGGGAACTCCCTCGCCAATACCATCTCAGGGAACGATCTTGACAATATTCTTACAGGTGGTGCAAACAGTGACACCCTAATTGGCAATGCTGGTAACGATATCCTCGTAGGTGGTGCTGGCAATGACATCCTTACAGGAGGAACGGGTCAAGATCGCTTTACTTTTGATATCAATGCCGTCTTTAATCGGTCAACCATCGGACAAGATAATATTACCGACTTCGAGCTTGCCAACGACAAAATTGTCCTCGATAAAACTACCTTTGCTTCGCTTTTGAGTGTTGCTGGTGATGGCTTTAGTCAGAGCAGTGAATTTGCCGTTGTTGCCACGGATGCAGCCGCTCAAACCAGCGGGGCTTTGATTGCCTATAACAGTACCAATGGCAACCTCTATTACAACCAAAATGGCGCAGCCAATGGCTTGGGAAGCGGCGGACTATTTGCAAATGTCAACGGGAATCCACTCTTAACTGCGAACAATTTCGCGATCGCAGCTTAAAAAGCCCAAGTCAGTTGAATCACAATAATCTCTCGCCCTGCGGGACTGGTGGCGCTCTCAGTCGTGGTGCGATCGCTGACTGAAGGCAACCCAGAACGGCGATCGAAGATCGCTAGCCAACCTGTATCCAGATTCAATCCTGATAAATATTTATCCAACTGCTTTAATCCCTCATTCAGTGGATCGGATCTACCATCGCGCCATACCTTCAAATTGGTTAAATATATCCTATGGCAAATAACGTACAAGTATCGCGGCTATATCTTTGATTTTGGCGATCGCAAGTTCGAGCAATGAAATAAATAAATTAAGAGTTGTAAACATAACTTTAGATAACCGAATAAATATCTTTCGTGTAATTTTTATCCCACCAAGGAGACGATGATACGATTAGCAATGGGCAAGGGTTACTTCTTCGTGCTTCTTACAGATCTAGAATGACTGGTATTTTATTTTTCTGCAACTCCCCTAGTTCATAGGATTTCTCAATATAGCAATCCTATATTGCTTATGAACGTGGTATAGGCTGAAAGCCTTTGCAGGCAGGATGCCTGCGCTACAAATAAATTACAATTCATTTAGGATCGCTATAGCAATCCATTACGGCTGTACCTAACAGGTTCTACAATTAACTCCGCCTTCTTACTTCGTTAAAATCGATCTTAGAGATACATGATGACAAAGCCATTAAATGTGGAATTATCAACGGAACTCGCTCAAACCGTCAAAAGTCAAGCAAAAACTTGTTTTGACAATGCCCATCGCGCCGCTTTAGTCACCAAAGGGGCTAAATATGTCCAAGGCTTTTTGGTCTATGCTGGCTCGCCCTATAAACCGATTGAATATAGTTGGTTAGAATTAGAAGACTGCCTTGTCGATCCCACCTTTCCCCATCTCCATAAAGATGCCGATCGCTTATTCTATTTTCCAGCTCAACGTCTTACGGTCAAGCAACTCAAAGCCGCCATCGATGAAGCCCAAGAAGATTATCCAGATGATGAGGCTTTGCCTGTATATGGCGATGCTCCCTATGAATTTTATGGCGATCGCATGTTGGGTGGAAAGGAATATGCTTTAGCCTTTAGCGAAGCCGAAGCCAAGTGTAAAGAACTCAACAAACCTTCCAATAAACCCAAAGTGATGAATTCCGACGCTACCGATGCTTTGGAACCACTCCCAGAGCCTTCACCAAATTCATCCCAAGATCTCAATGGATAAAACGCCAAGATCGGAAGTAAGCTCTATGACTAAGTTCTATGACTAAAACGATTAGAGAACTGGGCGAACAAGGACTTTTACAACTGTTTCGTCCTTACTGTAGCGATCGCATTGGGGATGATGCTGCCCTCATGGGAGCGACGTTGCCCGATTGCGAGATGGTTGTGACTACAGATATTTTGATCGATGGCGTACATTTTAGCGATCGGACTACCAGCGCCGAGGATGCAGGTTGGCGAGCTGCCGCCGCCAATCTATCAGATTTAGCGGCAATGGGTGCAGAACCTTGGGGCGTGGTGATATCTGTGGGATTGCCACCTGATACCCCTGTGGCATGGATCGAGGGTGTCTACCGTGGGTTTACAGACTGCTTGCACCTATTTGGCACAGAACTCGTAGGCGGAGACACCGTGCGATCGCCTGTACTTACCCTTGCCGTTACTGCCTTTGGACAGGTTCACAAGCATCGCACAATCCAGCGCCACAGGGCACAAATTGGTGATGCCATTTTAATCACAGGTCAGCACGGACTCTCAAAGGCTGGTTTGGAACTATTACTCCATCCCGAACTGGCAGAGAAATTACAGAATGGAAGCTCTTCTATTTCCATTGAGGATACGATCGCAAAACTATATGCCGCCCACCAAAGACCTATCCCTCGGCTGGACATTCCACCCCTCCTCTGGAAGCTTTTAGAATCCCAGCCCCCCTTCCATTCCCCTTTCCCGATTTCAGGCATGGATAGTAGTGATGGTCTAGCGGATGCGATCGCGCAAATATGTCGAGCCAGTGGTGTCGGCGCAAAGTTAGATTGGCAGGCAATTTCAATTCCTGAAGCGATCGTGCAATTGGCAGGCGATCGGGCTTTAGATTGGGTGTTGTATGGTGGCGAAGATTTTGAGTTGGTACTATGCCTTCCCTTAACGCTGGCGGAAGCACTTTTAAAGGAATTACCTAACGCAGCGATCGTTGGAGAAATTATCGCTGAGCAGAATATAGATGGACTGGACATACATCGTACTTTTCAGCACTTTATGTAATACCATTTTCAAAAAATGATGCAACGCATCTTTTTGAAAAGACCGCGCTCTGCGCGGAACCCAAAACCCGATCTGTGGCAAATTCAAGAGAAATTGGTATAACGTGAATTTGGGTTAATGATTTCTGTTATTAATTTTTAATTACTTTGCTCTTGCTTCGCAATTCGTTCAAGGTACTTTGAATGTCCCCATTTTTGAATCAGAAATAGAATTCGATCTGAATTCATCGGCTTGCTGGCATAATCGCTCATCCCTGCCTTTAAACACAGTTCCCGATCGCTTGCCATTGCATTGGCAGTTAAGGCAATAACGATCGGTCGCTCTGACTCGCTAAACTTAGAGGCAATTTGGTGGGCAGCTTCAAGTCCATCCATTTCAGGCATTTGCATATCCATAAACACTAGGTCGTAATGTTTTTTGCAAACAGCTTCTACAGCTTCTCGACCATTGGTAACGAGATCTAAATTGTAGCCTAATGACTTGAGAATGAGAGAAATAACGATTTGATTGACTCGGGCATCTTCGGCAACAAGGATGCTAATCGGTAAAGGAATGATTTGTTCTGATATGACTGGATCGGAATCTTCGGCATCTACTGAGTTAAGGGTACCTTTATTGACAGGCAATGTAAAAATAAACTTGGAACCAGTTCCTAACTCACTCTCTACCCAAATTTGTCCGCCGATCAACTCCACCAATCGCTTAGAAATAGAAAGTCCTAATCCAGTTCCACCATAGTTACGGGTTGTCGAAGCATCCCCCTGCACGAATGCTTGAAATAGTCTTTCCTGTATCTCTTTTGACATACCAATGCCCGTATCTTGGACGATAAATTGCAATTCTGCGGTCAGATCTGACTGCTGCAAACAGGAAACTTGCACAATTACTTGTCCCTCATGGGTAAATTTGACCGCATTACCAATTAGATTTAATAAAATTTGCTGCAATCTCGTGCGATCGCTTTCAATGAAACTTGGTACATCCTCAGCAATTTCAGTTTTTAGTAATAAGTTTTTTGCTTTAATTGCTGGAGACATAAGTTTTGTGGCTTGCAATATCCATTCTCGCAAATTAAAGACTTGAGATTCTAGTTCGATTTTTCCTGCTTCTATTTTAGAAAAGTCAAGAATGTCATTGATAATCTGCAACAAAACATCAGCGGAATCGCGAATGATTTCTGCATATTCTTGCTGTTCGGGATGTAGATTCGCATCTAAAATAAGATTTGTCATACCAATGATGCCATTCATCGGAGTTCTAATTTCATGGCTCATCGTCGCTAAAAACTGGCTCTTTGCGAGGTTTGCTTGTTCGGCAAGAAGTTGCGATCGCATCACCGCCTCTCGTTCGATTTCATACTCTTGACGAATTTGAGTTCCATTGAAATAAAGTACAAACCCCACACAACAAAAGGTAGCTAATAGGTCAAGAATTTGAGCTTTTGCATCGGGATAAGGAATAACGAGCTTCGGATAAATTTGTTCGATGGTAAAAGCACTTGCGATTGAACCTAAATAAATAGCTAAGGCGAATCTTTGCTTGGATAAGACGGTAGAGGTGTACTGTAATGCCACCAGATATATGATTGGAGTAGAACCTCTAACTCCACCATTAAAAAACCATAAAAAAAATAAGCAGCACGATGTAAAAAGAACAAAAGGTAGAGTTAAGGGCTTATAAATGGCTCGGAAACGACTAAAATAATAAAAAAAGCTTAGAACCAAGGAACATAGCACTACGGTTAGATTCACAAGCCAAGTTAAGCCCACTAGAAAGTTAGGTATCAGTGCTGATAACGCAAATAAAATACCGACCCAACATTGAAAATTAAATAGGCGATGTTCTAACGAAAATTCTTCTCTCGAGCCGATTGGCGTGAATTTCCATCGCAACTGCCTAAATATTGTAAGGAAACGATGCATTAAGGGATTTAACGGATAGTTTGACTTGCTGATATCTATTGCTCCAGAGCAATCTGGTAAATTAACGACTAAACATGAATATATAGCGATCCTAAATTGTTTGTAGGACGGGCTAGAAGCTCGTGCAGGCATCTTGCCTGCGCTACAAATAAAAATATGGCATTTAAATCTTACCCTCGAACACCTCAAATTCTAAGGATCTAAAATCATGGCGTTAGACCAACCCATACAAAGATTGTTCCTCCAGATTCGAGGCGTCGTTCAGGGAGTGGGGTTTCGTCCTTTTGTTTACCGACTTGCCACAGAGTTGGAGCTTAGAGGATGGGTACATAACTCCGTCCAAGGCGTGCTGATCGAAGTGGAAGGTCAGCGAGAACAACTCGAAGTCTTTCGGCAGCGATTGGACATAGAAAAGCCGCCGCGATCGCAGATCCACCACATAGAAACTACATGGCTCGATTCCGTGGGTTACAAAGAATTTAGCATTCGCGCCTCTGATGCAAACTCAGCTAACGGTTTAGGCATAAAGTCCCTTAAATCTGCGATCGTTCTACCCGATCTTGCCACCTGCCCCGACTGCTTGGGCGAGATTTTCAATCCTAGCGATCGCCGCGATCGCTACCCGTTTACCAATTGCACCAACTGCGGTCCCCGCTACAGCATTATCAAGGCATTGCCCTACGATCGCAGGCACACCACCATGCATGACTTTCCCATGTGTCCCGCCTGTCTGTCTGAATATACCGATCCCCTCTGTCGTCGCTTCCACGCCCAACCGAATGCCTGCACTGATTGCGGTCCGCAGTTGGAATTATGGGATGGGAATGGTAAGGTTCTTGCTAGTGGCGATCGCGCCATCCTAGAAACTGCGGCTCAGATCGCAGAGGGAAAAATTTTAGCAATTAAGGGACTGGGCGGATTTCATCTGGTTGTTGACGCGCGAAATCGTGCCGCCGTCCAGCAACTGCGCCAACGCAAACAGCGCCCCCACAAGCCCTTTGCCTTGATGTATCCTTCTCTAGCGCACATTCGATCGGATTGTATGGTGTCCGAACTGGAAGAGAACCTGCTGCGATCGCCTGAAGCCCCCATTGTCCTCTTACACAAACAGAGCGAACTTAAGTTCCCTTGCGAGGATGTGGCTCCTAGGAATCCCTATCTGGGTGTCATGCTTCCCTATACACCACTCCATCATTTGTTGATGGCAATATTGCAATTTCCCATTGTCGCAACCAGTGGCAACCTTGCCGACGAACCAATTTGTATCGACGAACGCGAAGCCTTAGAACGCTTAGGGAATCTTGCTGATGCATTTCTCGTTCACAATCGCCCGATTGTGCGACCTGTTGATGATTCCATCGTACGAGTGATGGGCGATCGCCCTATGGTACTGCGTCGCGCCAGAGGTTACGCCCCCCTGCCCCTGCCCTCCTTAATGCCTCGAGGCATTAAGGGAGCAGAGGGAATCCTTGCTTTGGGCGGACATTTAAAAAATGCGATCGCGTTGGGATTTGACGGTCAAATTTTCTTGAGCCAGCACATTGGCGATCTGGAGACGGTTTCAGCCTTTGAGAATTTCCAGTTTGTAATTTCCAGCTTGAGCAGCATTTACGAGTTTCAACCCAAGGCGATCGCCTGTGATGCTCATCCCGATTATCGCTCCAGTCAATTTGCCCAAAAGTTAGGACAGCAATTCAAGATTCCCGTGATTCCCGTACAGCACCACTATGCCCATGTTTTGTCCTGTATGGCAGACGATCAAATCTCGCCTCCAGTATTGGGAATTGCTTGGGATGGTACGGGCTATGGCTTGGATGGCACAATCTGGGGCGGAGAATTCCTATCGATCGCGGAAGCGTCATGGGAACGGGTGGCATATTTTCGCCCATTTCCTTTACCCGGTGGTGAGAAAGCGGTCAAACAGCCCCGACGTGTTGCTTTGGGCATCCTATGGGAAATCTTTGGAGAACGCTTGCGATCGCTTTCCAATTCTAAGACTTTACAAGCTTTTTCTGCACAAGAACTCAATGCGATCGCGGTGATGCTATCCAAACATCTGAATTCCCCCTTAACTTCGAGTGTCGGGCGGCTATTTGATGCGATCGCTTCGTTATTAGATATTTGCCAACAGGCAAGTTTTGAAGGTCAGGCGGCAATGGAGCTGGAGTTTATACTGGATAAGGGAATAGAGTCATCTTACGAATTCGATATCCTAGGTAAAGTAATTGACTGGTCGCCCGCGATCGCATCGATTCTGCAAGATCTCGAATACCAACTCCCCGTCAGTCAAATTTCCGCCAAGTTCCACAATACCTTAGTAGAAACGATCGTTGCAGTAGCTCAGCTCGTCGGCACATCCCAAATTGTGCTCACGGGGGGCTGTTTTCAAAATAAGTATTTAACGGAACGTGCCGTACAGCGATTGAGACAGGAGGGTTTTTCTCCGTTCTGGCATCAGCAAGTCCCACCAAACGATGGAGGGCTAGCTGTGGGGCAGACGATCGCTGTCTTACGCGACATCAGCGCTTTGTAGGACTATAATAGGAACACTTTAAGCATGGATCTATGTGTTTAGCAGTACCGGGCAAAATTCTCAGTATGATGGGTGATGACTTAACGCGATCGGGCAGGGTCAGCTTTGGTGGTGTCGTCAAGGAGGTAAATTTGGCCTATGTCCCTGAAGCCGAGGTAGGAAATTACGCGATCGTACATGTGGGGTTCGCGATCGCAATCTTAGACGAAGCTGAAGCCGAACAGACGCTACGCGATTTAGAGCAAATGGCTTTAGAAGTTTAATATAGCGATCCTAAAGATCCATGAGAGATTCTTTTTTCAGCATAAATATTGTAGGGGCAATTCATGAATTGCCCCTACACACAAATCAAATAGGATTGCTATAGAAGCCTTTAAATTGGCTATGGAAGTGATTTATGAAATTCGTCAATGAGTTCCGCGATGCCAAGATCGCCCAACAATTAGCGCAGGAAATTGCCTCCCTCGTCACCCAACCTTGGACGATTATGGAAATCTGTGGCGGACAGACCCATGCGATTGTGAAGTATGGCATTGACGAACTTCTGCCTAAAAGCATTACCCTGATTCACGGGCCCGGTTGTCCCGTCTGCGTTACGCCCATAGAACGGATCGATCGCGCGATCGCGATCGCTTCCCAGCCCCATGTAGTTTTATGCTCCTTTGGCGATATGTTGCGCGTACCTGGTAGTGCGATCGATCTGCTGGCTGTGAAAGCAACGGGAGCGGATATTCGGATTGTTTATTCTCCCCTAGATTGCTTGAAAATCGCCCAGCAAAATCCCGATAAACAGGTTGTCTTTTTTGCAGTGGGATTTGAGACGACTGCCCCAGCCACAGCAATGGCAATCTATCAAGCCAAACAACTCGATCTCAAAAACTTCTCGATGCTGGTATCCCATGTCTTGGTTCCACCCGCAATGGAGGCGATCCTCAGTTCGTCTGACTGTCGCATACAGGGTTTTTTGGCTGCGGGTCACGTCTGTACGGTGATGGGATATAACGAATACATTCCGATTGCCCAAAAGTACCGCGTTCCCATTGTCGTTACAGGTTTTGAGCCCATTGATGTTTTGCAAGGAATTCACCTATGCGTTCAACAATTGGAATCGGGTAAAGCAGAAGTAGAGAATCAATATACCCGCTCTGTGCGTCGGGAGGGCAACATCAAAGCCATGGAACTGATCGGCGAAGTATTCAAGGTCATACCGCAGCAGTGGCGAGGGATTGGCGAGATTTCTCAAAGCGGTTTGGGACTGCAAGACAACTATGCTGCATTCGATGCTCACCAACGCTTTCCTCTTCCCTTAATATCCAATGAAGTAAATAACAAGAGGAATACTGAATCCGATTTATGCATCAGTGGACTGATTTTACAAGGCATCAAGAAACCGCACGAATGTTCTGCTTTTGGCACTATCTGCACCCCCGAACATCCCTTGGGAGCGCCGATGGTTTCCTCTGAGGGAGCCTGTGCTGCCTACTATCGCTATCGCAAGCATGACGCCATGTATGAAACCTATGTCAAATCCATCCATGTTAAATCCTAAGTCAGAACCTAAAGACTTCCACTTATCCTGTCCTATGCCAATCCAGCAATATCCCCACGTGATGTTAGCCCATGGTGGGGGCGGGAAACTCATGCACCAGTTGATTACCCAGATGTTTGTGCCCACATTTGCGATACCGGCACACTGCCAACATGATGCGGCGGCATTGTATCTCACCAACGATAAAGCGAATACATCCCCATCTAGAATTGCTTTTACAACCGATTCCTATGTCGTTCATCCCTTATTCTTCCCAGGGGGTGACATCGGTTCTATGGCAGTGCATGGTACGGTCAACGATCTGGCAATGGCAGGGGCACGTCCGCTTTACCTCAGTGCCAGCTTCATTTTGGAAGAGGGACTGCCGATGTCAACGCTTTGGCAAATCGTGCAATCGATGCAGCAAGCAGCTCAATTCGCCAACGTGCAAATTGTCACGGGTGACACAAAGGTAGTCGATAAAGGCAAGGGAGATGGCATCTTTATCAATACTTCTGGTGTGGGCATTATCGAACATGACCTAGAGATCGCACCCCAATCCGTACGGCAGGGTGATGCAATTCTCTTAAATGGCGATATTGGTCGTCATGGCATTGCAATTATGGCAGTGCGCGAGGGCTTAGAATTTGAAACCGCGATCGAAAGCGATTCGGCTCCATTGGCGGATCTGGTGCAAATGCTTTTAGATGCGGGAATTGACATCCATATGATGCGAGATCTGACTCGCGGCGGTCTAGCCAGTGCCCTCAACGAAATCTCCCTCGCGGCAAATGTTGGTATTGCGATCGCAGAGAACTCAATTCCTGTGCGAGAGGACGTACAGGGAGCCTGCGAAATTCTAGGCTTCGATCCGCTTTACGTCGCCAATGAGGGCAGGTTTATTGCCTTTATCCCACAGGTGCAGGTAGATAAGGCATTGGGAATTATGCGATCGCATCCCTTCGGTCGTGATGCCTGTGCGATCGGTCAAGTTACTGACAACCACACTAATCTGGTGACGATGCAAACCCAAATTGGCTCTACCCGTATAGTTGATATGCTGAGTGGGGAGCAATTACCACGCATCTGTTAGGCAAGAGTATTCAATCTTTGTGCCTATAAGGTATGGATAGTTTCCTTTGATTACTGTAGGAACGACTTCCTATTTTAAAAGAGCGGGTGAACCCCAAGTTCCAGCCGATCTCTTGCAGCACAATTGCATCATCTATCACTTTGGATGCGATGTTTCCTATTGCACTGAATTAACGTTCGTGGTCAGCGGCTGCTAAGAAACTTTGCCATACCACCAGCAACTTGCAACAGTCCGCTGCACCACAGTTGTTAGCCTGCGCTCACCACTTGTTTGCTAAAACGAGATAGCTACCATACATTGCCATAAGGGGAAAATGCCAACCCAAATACCGTGATGCTTTGCCTGAACCGTAAATCTTAACTCCTGAAAATCCATGCATTTGTAGCCTAAAGTCTAAGACTTTGGGAAAATGTTGGGTCAGATGACTGATACCATACACCGATGTTCCACTCAATTTACTTCTGATGTAGTTAGGATTTGGTGTGGTAAGCAGTAACCTTCCACCAATCTTCAAGACTCTTTGAAACTCGCATAATGTTTTGTCTACGTCAGCAGGGTACAAATGCTCAAGGAACTCGCCAGCAACAATCACATCTATAGATCGATCCTCAATAGGTATATCCGTTGAAAGACCATATACCCCCTGTGAATAGCATTTAGGTAAAGCATCTAATCTCTCTTGGACACAATCAAGCCCCAATAGCACTAGGTTTGGGTTTAGCTCCTTAAGACGTAATCCGCCTCTGCCAGTGTTGCAACCCACATCAAGAACCTTTATGGCTTGTTTTGGAAAAAAGTTGAAAAACTGCTCATATCTTTCCAGAGTGAAAGGATCATGTTCAGAAGCATCTTGTTCGGCATTCTGAACCTCGTACTTCTTGTGTAGATTAACCATATTTCATCTCTCCAAGCTTAACAAGGAACTAAGTAGTTTATAGAAATAGAGATGCGAACCTAATTACTTCACCAAAAAACAATAATATCGTCCCATTAATCATCTCGCGCTCACTTATTCCTGAGCACCTTAAGATAGCTTTCAATTTAGATCCTCACCCACAACTCAGCAGGCTAACTATGTATTATACGGAAACTTTCAGTATAATCACCCCGTAAAGGGTCGTTATACTGAAAGTTTCGGGGTAACACAACTATATTGGCGTACTATACGGAATTTTTCTGTATAACTCACCTAATATAGGGTGTTATACAGAAAAATGTGAATTAGAAAGGCGATCGCAAGTTCGTTATCCATTCGTGATGCGATCTCTCGTATGACAAATCCGAACTTTCTAATTTTTTTGCGATAAACTAGGTCAAGTAACCGTGCAATAAAATTATGGCGATAAAAGTAACTATCCCAGAAGCAAGCAAGCAATTTACCCAACTCATGGGACGAGTTTTACTTGGCGAAGAAATCATTATCTGTGATGACAGTGAGGGACGTATTCCCATTGCCAAGATCGCACCTAGTCGAAAAAAACGCCCCTCGCGCGTGCTGAGACAGAATAAAGGCAAAAATTCCATTGCGCCAGATCTTAATGAACTAGAGAAGCCTCAAAGCCTAATGTCAAAACTTCGCTCAGTTCAGATTGACGCTCCAGAAGACTTTGCCAGCAATTTGGACACTTATATGGGAAAGCTATAGGTGTCAGGGCAAATTTTTATCGATACGTTGTTTGTTGTTGCCCTTGTCAATCCACGCGATCAATATCACCACATTGCCAAGCAATTTTCAGAGCAACTTGAAAACGAGCAGTTCTTGACAACAGAGGCAATATTACTTGAAGTTGGGAATGCATTGTCTCGTAACTATCGCAGCAAAGCCATTGAGATTATTGAGTACTTTTACAGTTCCCCAGAAGTTGAAATCGTAAGTCTTACCCCCGAACTTTTTAGGCTTGCCTTTGCACTTTACAAGAAGCATCAAGACAAGGAATGGGGATTGGTAGATTGTATTTCGTTTATCGTGATGCAAGAGAAGAAATCATCTAAGGCACTTACATTCGATCGCCACTTTTCCCAAGCAGGTTTCCAAAGCCTCATGCGCGATAATGGATAAAAATTGGATTGGTGATTTTCTAAAACAAGGCGATCGCTCAGCCAATAACTCTATTAGCCTGTTTTAAAGGCTCCCCAGATTGCAGAAATGGCTCTAAAATATGGGTCATTGGCAATAGAGATAAAAACCACATGGGGAATTTAGGCGCTTGGTCTATCAAGATCGTCCAAAGTTTTTTACTACTAGGGCAAATCATCGTCCATGTCTTGTTTCGGCGGCGGATACATTGGCGCAACACCAAAGAGCAGATGTCGGCTGTGGGCACAGAGTCTGTCATGATTACTCTGGTCACGGCTAGCTTTGTGGGCGGAGTCTTTACCATCCAAGTGGCGCGGGAGTTTATTCATTTTGGGGCACAACAAGCGATCGGGGGTATTTTAGCGATCGCGCTTTGTCGAGAGCTTGCCCCAGTCCTGACGGCAGTAATTATTGCGGGTCGGGTTGGCTCGGCATTTGCGGCGGAAATTGGCACGATGCAGGTGACAGAGCAAATCGATGCACTCTATATGCTGCGCACCGATCCCATTGATTATCTGGCTACGCCCCGTCTGATCGCCTGCGTATTGATGTTACCCATTTTGACCATTTTGGGACTTTTGACAGGCATGACAGGGGGAATGCTAATTTCTCAGGCAATGTACGGCATTCCCTATAGTATGTTTCTCGACTCGGTGAAAAATTTTTTGCAAACATGGGATTTGATCGCTGCCATGTTGAAATCCTGTGCATTTGGGGCATTGATTGCCGTAATTGGCACGAGTTGGGGCTTAACCACCACAGGCGGAGCCAAAGGGGTCGGAGAATCAACCACAACAGCCGTAGTTACCGCACTCTTGGCAATCTTTATTAGTAATTTCTTCTTATCTTGGCTATTCTTTAATGGTGCGAGTTCCACCATCGTTAGATAATTAACAGTTGAACATTGACAGTTGTTAATCTTTTAAGGAACTCACAGATAACTTAATAACTGGTATTTGATAACTGACCACGAACTACGAGAAGGACTGGAAACTGATTATGGTACAAGAAATTCAACTGCCTGTTGTTGCCACAAAGAATGAATGGACAATTCTCGATAGCGAAAAGCTCTATCGCATTGATGGTTGGGGCGAGCCTTATTTTAGTATCAACGAAGCAGGACATGTGACTGTTTCACCGATGGGCGATCGCGGCGGCTGCATTGACTTGTTTGAACTGATCCACGATCTCAAGCAACGCAACCTTCGTCTTCCCATGTTGCTGAGGTTTTCAGATATTCTCGCCGATCGGATCGAACGCATCAACTCAACATTTGCTAAAGCGATCGCACGCTACAACTACAACGGCGTCTATCGTGGGGTTTACCCCGTTAAAGTCAACCAACAGCGTCAACTGGTCGAGGAGTTGGTCGAATTTGGCAAGCCTTACCAGTTTGGGCTAGAAGCAGGTTCTAAACCAGAACTCCTGATCGCGCTTGCCACGCTCAAAACCCCTGGGGCACTGCTGATCTGCAACGGCTATAAAGATTTGGAATATATCGAAACCGCACTGCTATCACAACGGTTGGGGCAAACGCCCATTATTGTTCTAGAGCAACTCGAAGAAGTGGACTTGGTGATTCAAGCCGCGACCAAGTTGGGCATCGATCCAATTTTGGGTGTGCGAGCCAAGCTCAGTTCTAAAGGCATCGGTCGTTGGGAAGACTCGGCAGGAGATAGAGCCAAGTTTGGGCTGAGTATGTGGGAAATTTTGGAAGTGATCGATCGCCTGCAAGCGGCTGGTTTGCTCGATTCTTTACAGCTATTACATTTCCACATTGGTTCGCAAATTAGTTCGATCGGCGTAATTAAAGATGCGCTCAAGGAAGCAGGGCAGATTTACGTGCAGTTAGTGGCGCTGAATGCCAATATGAAGTATATCGATGTCGGTGGCGGATTGGGGGTCGATTATGATGGTTCCAAAACCAACTTCTATGCTTCTAAAAACTACAGCATGCAAAACTATGCCTATGACGTAGTTGCCGCCATTAAAGAAGCCTGTGCTGCGAAGAACATCCCCGTTCCCACCTTGGTGAGCGAAAGTGGAAGAGCGATCGCTTCGCATCAATCGATCTTGATCTTTGATGTGCTGAATACCAGTGGAGTTCCCAACAGCCCCATCGAGCCTTTAGCCGATGGCGAACATCTGATCATTCGCAACCTGTTTGAGACGCTTGAGAATATCAATGTGAATAACTATCAAGAGGTCTATCACGATGCCGCACAGTTCAAAGAGGAGGCAGTGAGCCTATTTACGTTTGGCTATCTCAGCCTGAGAGAACGGGCGAGAGTGGAACGCCTATATTGGGAATGTTGCGATCGCATTCTCAAGATCGTGCGCCAACAAAACTACGTGCCCGACGATCTCGAAGACCTAGAGCGGATCATGGCGCATACCTACTACTGTAATTTCTCGGTATTTCAGTCGGCTCCCGATAGCTGGGCGATCGATCAACTGTTCCCGATTATGCCGATCCATCGCCTCAATGAAGAACCCACTTGTCGCGGCACGTTGGCAGATCTGACTTGCGATAGCGATGGCAAGATCGATCGCTTTATCGATCTGCGCGATGTGAAATCCGTATTGGAACTCCATCCCTTTTATCATGGGGAGCCTTACTACCTTGCCCTGTTTTTAGGCGGAGCCTACCAAGAGATTCTCGGCGATCTGCACAATCTATTTGGCGATACCGATGCTGTGCATATTCACATGACGCCAAGGGGCTATCAAGTCGAGCATGTCATCAAGGGCGACTCGATGACGGAAGTCCTGCAATACGTGCAGTACAGCCGCGAAGGGATGCTTGAAAATCTGCGTCGCGAAACGGAACGCGCTTTGCAAGCAAAGCAAATTACCCTCGCTGAGGCTAGATTGCTCTTGCAAAACTACGAACATAGTTTAAGCGGTTACACCTATCTCAGCTAGGATTCTATTTAGGGATAATTCTCAATGGGGGAGCGCATTTAGATTCATATTATTGCCAAAATAAATGTTTTTTCCGATCGCTCTTTCCATTGGTTTTATTGGCGGTGCATTCCTCGGTCAATTTCTGGCTAGACGAGGGATTACGGCTGATAATGCCCTACTTCAACGACAAAAGCAGGTCTATTTAACTGGCGCTATTTCTCTTGCAGTCAGGGGTTCACAAGCTGGTGAATAATCCAAGCTAGATCGAGATGGTCAGAAAAAGTACCCATTTCTCCCGACTCGCGAAAGCCAAGTAGACGATGCTCATCTTCAAAGTTCAGATTCTTTGCTGCGAGTGAAACCACCTCGACCTCTGATTTTTTAGCAGTATCTAGGAAATTTCAGCCTTGCCTTGATCCTACACTTTGCGATCGCAATTTTTCCTAGTCGTAAATCTCAAAGAACTCACGCAAAGGAAACGATTAAATAGCTATCTTGAAACTTTGCACCTGTTGCTTGTTTGCCTGCGAGTTCAGTTGGCAGAAATATATTTCGTCTTTGATCGCCTGCTTCGATCGTCACCTCAGGGCCTGATTGAATCAATTTTACTTGTCGCTTATCAAATGTCGGTAAAAATAGCTTTACTTGCTTAGTGGCAATATCGATCGCCACAGGAACGGGGGCAAGGTCAGCAGCCATATGGCTAGGAATTACCAATTCGACTGGGCGATCGGGCATTACATGTACGGGTAAAGGTGAAAATTCCCGATCGCTAATTTCCGATCGCGCAAATACGCCACCCACGGTCAAACCAACTTGTTGGGCACTGCCCCAGAGATATTTTGCTGTCGCGAACGCGATCGGATCGGCAGTCGTTACCAAGTAAGCCGCCACGCGATTTGGATCGTTGACCGCCTTTAGCCCCTTAGTCAAAACATTATTCATTTCGCCAGCTTGTTGCGTGATGTCATCCGTAGAGGAGACCTGCAAAATACTGCGTAAAATTGGCTCGACAAATGGCGAGAGTGCCTGTCCCAATGCCGACCCCGTGAGCACCTGCCGAAATCGTCGCAGATACCAACCCAAAATTTCAGGCATTCCCAACATGCGCAAGGTAATCAGATCGCCGATGCCGTCGTAAACGATCGCATCATATTTCCCTTCAGCATCGCGTTCGCGCAAAAAGCTTAACCCCAGAGCCGCATCCATTCCTGGTAAAATGCCCAACTCCTGCCCATAAACCTCCTTAAAAAAAGGCGTGCGTAGAAACTGACTCTCTAAGCCCTTCATTTTTTCCCAGTACCGTTCGAGCAGCGTCGTGGACTGCAAATGCACTGCTGATAACCCCGAACTCACCTGTTGGGGATCGCTGGTCAGTTCTGTTTCTAGCATTTGACTGAGGCTAGGGCCAGCCTGTTGCCCCACCAAGAGCACCTGTTTCCCTTGACTGGCAAAAGCTCTAGCGATCGCGATCGCAGTGGTCGTCTTACCTACGCCACCCTTACCTAAAAACGTCAAAATTTGGCTCATGTTGTTTGGCTTTTAGCTTTCAGCTTTTAGCGCTTAGCTTTTTAAAAAGGTCTGTTTTCAGTGTCAATCCCCAAAATCATTCTAGCCACTAGCTAGTGGCTAACTGTCCTGATTATTCACTTTTTTTCTGAGGATGGGGCTGGGTGTAAAGTAAGGCACTTTCACTGCGGCAATCGTGATCGGATCGTGGGTGCGAGGATGTGTTCCCTGCCTAGAGGCGCGATCGCGCACGCCAAACTTGCCAAAGTCGCTGAGCAAAATCGATTGTTGCTGCGAGAGCGCCCGCGAGATGCAAGTTAGTGCCGCTTCTAAACTCGCAGAAGCCATATTGTGGCTGAGTCCATCGACCTCAGCCATCATGCCACGAATGATATCCTGACGATTTAGATCGGCCATGCTGCAACTCCTCAAGAATGAATCAGTGAGGTTAGGTGGTTTCCAAAAGAAATTTTACTGACCCACGTTGCCCGCACGATGTCGAAGCAACGCGGATATTCTCATTTGCTCAGCCAACGTGGATATTCAAACGCTCGAAAATCGCTTGAAAGCAACCTCCTAATAAGCAACCAATTCTAACTCATCCGAAAAAAACCAAGTGGATCGATTATCAGGGAAGGTAACGATGTAGCCCCAGCCACCACCATCAACAATTTTTTCTTCTTTAATCACGCCAACTTCGCCAACTTTACCTGCGACATTTTTGCTGACGCTGTCTTTAAAGGAGCGAACACGAACTTTCTGACCCACTTTCATAGTTATTAATTTTGTACTTAAACTTATCAATGCTTAGAATTCTCTTAAAGAGTTTACATTAATTTTTGGATCAAGTTTTGGGATTAGGATAGGAGAGATTGCAGGCAAAACAAGTAAGTATTGCTTTTGACAATATCCATACAATTTTTCAGGCTAAACATCGATCGTATGCCAGTAACTCACGCACATTTGCAGACATGGAAGCAACAAGGACGAGCGATCGCTGCCCTAACGGCTTCTGAATATGCGATCGCCAAAATCATCGATCGAGCTGGGGCAGACCTAATTTTGGTAGGGGATTCTCTTGCCATGGTTGCCCTGGGGCATCGCAATACCTTACCGCTTACCCTCGATCAAATGATTCACCACGCCCAAGCGGTCAGTCGTGGGGTTACCAATGCCCTCTTGGTGGTGGATTTGCCCTTTTTAAGCTATCAAATTAATTACGAACAGGCCTTGCAGTCAGCAGGGCGAGTTCTCAAAGAAACTAATGCTCAAGGGGTCAAACTCGAAGGGGGGTATCCTGACATGATCCATACGATTGGCAAACTGGTGCAGGCTGGTATCCCAGTGATGGGGCATATTGGGCTCACACCGCAGTCCGTGCATCAACTGGGCTATCGCGTCCAAGGGGTTACACCTGATGTGGCAGAAAAACTTTTTTTGCAAGCCAAGGCGCTAGCAGAGGTGGGAGTTTTTGCCATGGTGCTGGAACATATGCCCTCTGAGTTGGCAGAAAAAATCACGCAAACGGTTCCAATACCCACGATTGGGATTGGTGCAGGCAGTGCCTGCGACGGTCAAATTCTCGTCACCCATGACTTGCTGGGGCTTTCTGACAAACAACCACCATTTGCACCCAAGTATATCGACTTAAGCGAGGCGATCGCAACCACGGTAGATCGCTATTGTCAAGATGTGCGACATCGCACCTTTCCAACCGTGAAACCGCCCCACTAAAGCTATTCCAGTTATTCAGTGTTTGCCAGTAATTTTGATGAACCCACTAGACAAAATGACCAATCTAGAAAGCGATTCTGCTTGGGATGCATACGACCGCGTTCGAGACCAATATGACCAAGCCCCCTACCCAGATTTCCCGATCGCTTATTCGCCTCGACAAGCCATTAACACCCTATTTCCCTATGACTTAACTACTGCCTACTATCTCAGAGATCGGATTGTAATCTCGCCCAAAGGTAAGCTAATTCTCGATGTTGGCTGTGGCTCAGGCGTAACTACTCACTACTTGGCTGAAGCAAATCCTCATGCAAAGATCGTTGGCATTGATATTTCGCCTGTTTCCATTCGGATTGCCGAGAAACGTCTACAACATCACGGGTTTCAAAACGTTGAGTTTTATGCCATTCCCATAGAAAATGTGCCAGATCTGGGAAAAAAATTTGACTATATCAACTGCGATGAAACCCTTTACCTTTTACCCGATCCCCAAGCAGGGCTCAAGGTAATGCAGTCTGTTTTGGCAGAGCATGGTGTAATCAGGGCTAACTTACACAGCGTCTTTCAACGAGCTAATCACTATCGATCGCAAGAGTTATTCAAGTTTTTGGGATTAACAGAAGAATGCTCTCAAGAAACCAGCGTTGCCACTATTCGCGAAATATTGGAGTCGCTAGATGATTCGACAGTTATAAAAAGAGTGACTTGGCTTGAGTCGGTCAAAACTGACGAGGCAATCTTAATGAATTTCTTACTGGAAGGCGATCGCGGCTTTACCGTGCCTGAGATGTTTGAGTTGATTCGGAATGCCAACTTAGAGTTTTTGGGTATGGTGAACGAGCGCTTTTGGCATATCCCAAATTTGTTTCAAGACAGCCAAAAAATTCCTGAATATCTCGATCTCGCCTTATCGATCGCTACGGACGAGCAACGGCTGCACCTTTACGAGCTAATGCATCCAGTCAATCGACTTTTAGATTTTTGGTGCGGTCATGTCGGTGTCCCTAAAACCTACCTGCCCCCTGTGGAATGGGAAGATTCGATGTGGCATCATGCCAAAGCTCACCTGCATCCACAACTTAAGACCGATCGCTTGAGAGCCGATCTAGAACAAGCGATCGCTTACGAAACCCCTTTCAATATTTCTGCCCATATCAAAGTAACAACTCCTGATGCCATCACGTTATTTACGCCTTCGGCGATTTGCCTCAAACTCCTGTGGGATCGCCCTCAAACGATGCCAGAATTAATCCAGACTTGGTTAAAGATCAAGCCGCTCAACCTCTTAACCATGCAACCTGTAACGACAACCGAAGCATTCGAGCAGTTGAAGCAGATCTTGACAGATTTAGAGTCTCTGATGTTTGTAATGCTGGAAACCTGTAGGGATGAAGCATTCGGACATCAATCTCCTTAGCTTCTATAGTAAGATCGTTCTCCGAATGCTTCGCCCTAAATCTCGGATCCTTTTACCCTTTACCTATTTATGTCATACACCAATCGCACCGCAAAAGTGCATCGCCAAACTGGAGAAACTGACGTTACTGTGGCGCTAGACCTAGATGGACGCGGCAAGGGAGACGTGAATACAGGCATTCCGTTTTTAGACCATATGCTGCAACAGATTTGTTCCCATGGATTGATCGATCTAGACATTCGGGCGACGGGGGATCTGCATATCGACGATCATCACACCAACGAGGATGTCGGGATTACATTGGGCATGGCGTTAGGCAAAGCGTTAGGCGATCGCAAGGGGATCGTAAGGTTTGGTCATTTTGTCGCACCCTTAGATGAAGCTTTAGTGCAGGTTGTGCTTGATTTTTCGGGGCGCCCCTATTTGGTTTATGGGCTAGAAATTCCCACACAAAGAGTGGGTACCTATGACACGCAGTTGGTGCGAGAATTTTTTCAAGCGATCGTCAACCACGCCCAAATCACCTTACATATTCGTCAACTCGATGGGGTGAATTCTCATCACATTATTGAGGCAACATTTAAGGCATTTGCACGGTCTTTAAGGATGGCGATCGAAGCCGATCCGCGACGGGCTGGGGTGATTCCCAGTTCCAAAGGTGTTTTGTAGGCACCTTTAAGTGTCCGAGATGATTGTAGGTCAACTTAAAGTAAGTTTTTCGAGGGGATACATCATGAAATTTCTACGACTCGTGCCTTTGCTAGGCGCAATTTTGTTGCCTGGTGCTGCTTTTGCCCAATATCCGATCATTTTTAACCACATTAAAACGACAAATCTTACTCAAGAAGAATGCGTAGACAATGCTGGGGCAGCGATGAGACGGGCAGGCTTTACCAAAAATTTTGAGTTTATCGGTAGCGGTGCCTTTGGCGTCAGGGGCAGATACAGCGCCTCAATTCGATGTGTAGCCGATCGCCGCATTGTGTTTTTTGCGGTGGCAGGGCCCGATAACCAGACCGCTTCCGATCTAGTCGAGGAATTGCAAAACACCTTTTAGGTGATTTCCATCAAACAAAATTCCTAACATAGCAGTCCTAAATAATTTGAGCGTAGGGGCAATTCATGAATTGCCCCTACGCTCTATGCAGAGGAAAAAGCTCTCATGTATCAAATAGGAGCGCTATCCTTACTTGTTTGCGAACGTAGTACGGGCTTCTAGCCCTTGCAGGCAAGATGCCTGCGAATTACAGCTACAACTCATTTAGAATTGCTCTATAGGGGCAGTACTACTGTGCTTGCCCCTATACAATGGGTGGAGAAGATTCTGATGACCTTAAATTGTGCATAATGCTGATTTTGTGCAGTGAAATGTGGAGCTTATTCGGTCATCTTGCGCTTTACAATTAGAGTCAAAGCAAAATTGTATCTTTTGCTCCAGTTTTAGTAAGTTTAAAGATAAAAAGAATGTCTGACCGCCCCATCCTGCTTGATTTTGAAAAGCCACTGGTAGAGTTAGAAGGAAAGATAGAGCAGATCCGCAACTTATCACAGGAAACCAATGTTGACGTTAGTGGCGAAATTCAACACTTAGAACAGCGTGCCGATCAGCTCAGACGGGAAATATTTCATAACTTAGGACCGATGCAGCGGATGCAGATTGCCCGCCACCCACGTCGTCCCAGTACGCTCGATTATGTCCAAGCCATCACCGATGAATGGCTGGAATTGCATGGCGATCGCCGTGGTAATGACGATCCCGCCTTAGTCGGTGGCATTGCCAAATTGGGGGATTGGTCGGTGGTTATTGTGGGGCATCAAAAAGGGCGAGATACCAAAGATAATATCGCTCGTAATTTTGGTATGGCTGCCCCCGGCGGGTATCGTAAGGCCTTACGGCTAATGGAATATGCCGATCGCTTTGGTATGCCGATTGTCACCTTAATTGATACGCCAGGAGCCGATCCCGGGGTATCTGCCGAAGAGCAAGGACAGGGGGAAGCGATCGCGGTTAACCTGCGTCAAATGTTTAGCTTTAGCGTACCGATTATCTGTACCGTCATTGGTGAAGGTGGCTCAGGTGGGGCATTAGGGATTGGGGTTGGCGATCATTTAATGATGTTTGAAAACTCTGTCTATACTGTGGCTACGCCAGAGGCATGTGCCGCAATTTTATGGCGAGACTCAGCAAAGGCTCCCAAAGCCGCAGAGGCACTAAAAATTACCGCCAACGATCTCGAACGACTGGGAATTATCGACCAGATCTTAGCTGAACCCTTAGGGGGTTCCCATCGCGATCCCCTAAAAGCTGCTGCCGCACTTAAATCTGCCCTCATCAATAATCTAGAACGGCTAAGCAAAATGGAGGTCAGCGATCTGCAAGAGCATCGCTATCAAAAGTTTCGCAAAATGGGCGTTTTTCTAGAAGGTTAACCATGAAATCTGCTACATTTGGCTTAGTGAATGATTTAGTACATTTGGCTGATACTTTGAGGTAAAGCTGAATAGTTCTGGTCAATTGGGGCTATGTACTTTATGATTCACCCTTTAAAGAATTGGATAAGGGAACATACTGTCATGGCGCAAATCAACCTTTTAGAACAGGTGCGGATTGGGAATACAAAAGTAATTTCCTCCTTGATGAATCGTCAGCTCAGCGCTCAAGGCATGGCTGTAGAGGTAGATCGTCAGGATGACTGTATGCAAATTTCCATTACCGATCTGGGGCGATCGCTCAATGGTAGTAGGAAAGTTCCCAATCGCAAGGCTTTAGGGGTGATGATCCAAAAGTGGCTGATTAAAATCGGTGTTGGCAATGTGTCTAGGGTTCGCATTTCGTGGCAACGATCGAAGCAATCTGAGCCAGTCTGGATCGATGAGTTTGCCCTTCCCTCAGATAGTCAAAGCGTTTCACCTGTGAATGCCCACCAGAACCGACCAAATTTGCAACCAAATCCTCATCCTATTTCTCGCACATCTCAGACCAAAAGTCCCTATATAAAATTTCAAAGCGCTCCGAGCGCATCTAGCAAGACGCCGAATTTGAATGGTCGCGATCGTGGCGATCGCGACGATCTTGTCATGGAGCTTCTGGGCGAATTCAAAGATCCGCTATCGCAACTGGCATACCCACAAACTGCAACCTTTCAAGCTGATATCTTGAGAAGCAGCTCACAAAATATGGATCTCAATCCACCGCTACTTCCATTACCTGCTTTACCTCCTGTGACACCCTTGACCGTCATGGGGTTTTATCATGGCAAAAAACATCATACCAGCCTCAACCCTGAGTCAAAGAGCCCAAATGGAACTGCTTCCTCAGATTTTCTCACCCATGCCAACAAGACTTCTCTAAGCAAACTGAATCAATTTTCCCAAATCATTGCTCAAACACCTAGCCTGCCCATCCAAATCTTGCAATACTGCATGACTTGTCTTTTTCTTGTGGCGCTGATTCCCGGCATACATTACCTAACAGGAAGTTTTCATCTAGGAAAGGGTGTGACCTCAAAATTTCTAGGAAATACGCTAAGCAATTATAATGGGGCGGAATACATCTCCCAGAGAATCGCAAGGCACTCATGACCGAAGACTCCCCAATTCTCCCTATGCATGTGTGCGTTACATTTGGTACGCGCCCAGAAGCGATTAAACTTGCGCCTGTGATTCGATTTTTGGCGCAGAGCCCAGAGTTTAAAACCACAATCATCTTAACTGGACAGCATCAAGAGATGGTGGCTCAAGTGATGAATTTGTTTGAGTTGCAAGCAGATTACGACCTTGCGATTATGCAGCCCAAGCAAACGCTGACCCAAATTACCTGTGGCAGTTTGGTGGGTCTAGAGCGACTATTTTGGCAAATCAAGCCCCAAATCGTGCTGGTTCAGGGAGACACAACCACTGCCTTTGCTGCGGCTCTCGCGGCTTTTTACCAACGCATTCCAGTCGGTCATGTGGAAGCTGGCTTACGCACCGACGATTTATTTAATCCCTATCCCGAAGAAGGCAATCGTCGTTTGGTATCGCAAATCGCCCAACTTCACTTCGCTCCTACATCCATGGCAGTGGAGAACCTTCGCGCCTCTGGTGTAAAGGAAGGAATTCACAATACTGGGAATACAGTAATAGATGCGCTGCTGCATGTCTCATCGCGATCGCCTGTTTGTGATGTTGCTGGACTAGATTGGTCAGCCCATCGAGTGATTTTGGCGACGGTGCATCGCCGCGAAAATTGGGGCGAACCTCTGGAACAGATCGCACGGGCTTGGTTAGAAATTCTCGATCGCTTTCCTGATGTGGCTCTGGTCTTGCCACTACACCTCAATCCTGTCGTGCGGCAACCTTTGCAAGCGCTCTTGGGAGATCGCGATCGCATCTTTTTGACGGAACCTTTTAGTTACGAGCAGTTAGTGGGCGCGATGCGGCTATGCTACTTAATCATGACTGATTCTGGCGGTCTCCAAGAAGAGGCTCCTAGCCTTGGTAAACCCGTACTGGTTCTGCGCTCCAATACGGAAAGACCCGAAGCGATCGCGGCAGGGACAGCTAAACTTGTCGGTACGGAAACGAAGGGAATTGTAGAGATGACGACCGCAGTTCTCAGCGATCGCGCCATCTATCAAAGCATGGCAAATGTGGCGAACCCTTTTGGTGACGGACAATCTAGCCAACGCATTGCCGATATCATTCGGGCTTATTTTAAGGTTAGTGGTTAGCTTTGGGGATCTGAGAGCGATCGCGATAGAATAAGGTCAGTAGCGATCGCTTCTGCAAGCAAGGAGTAGCAAGCAAATGACACAAGCACTAACGCCACCAGCGACAACTCTTTACGATCTCGACTTTTTAGCATGGACAGAAGCAACCGTCGGTCATTTGCGATCGGGCAATTTCGACCAGTTGGATCTTGAGAATTTGATTGAGGAGATCGAGGCTTTGGGAAAGTCAGAAAAGCAAGAGTTGAGAAGTCGTTTGAACACCTTGCTGGAACATCTGCTCAAGCGTATTTATGTTGCTTTGCCCGATGAATATCATGGCTGGGAGTGCACGATCCGCGAACAACGCAAACAATTAGCATGGCTTTTGGAAGACTCCCCCAGCCTAAAATCTATTTGGGAAAAGACGTTTGAATCAGCTTGGCGTTCTGCTCTTAAAGATCTGCGTCAAGAGTATAGAAGTTATCAGTTCCCCGATACATGGCAATATAGCCCAGCGATCGACGATCTGCTCAACGTGAATTTTTGGGAGTAATAGAAAGAACTTGGAGCTTTCATCTTCTCCCCCCTTTTTTCAAGGCAGGGCTGTTTCATTCTTGAGATAGAAGAAATAAAAAAGATAAATATAGGTAAATATATGGTTGTTTACCTATATTTAGTCTGAAAGACGTGGAAAAGAGCTTAATTGACTATCTCAAA
>NZ_CBDDRA010000033.1:0-60364 GCF_965232925.1 Tumidithrix helvetica PCC 7403 | reverse complement strand
TAGTTCTTGTTCTGTTTCTTTGATGACGATCGCTGTTTTCCCTGCCATCTTACTTCTGCCTTTATACTTTTTTCTCTAGTTTAGTCTATCTGTTATCCTACGCCTTTAAATTGGTATGAGAAACAGGCTAAATTGTTTAGTAAAACAAAAGGCGGCGGGTCAATGTGGCGATTACAGCCGTAGCGCAGAGAATTAAAATTTGCCCAGGAATGGCTTGGACTGAATATTGGAAGAAAAAGGTTTGAAGTTTTTGCCAGTTGGGAACGGTCACACAAACAAGATAAACAATCCCCACCAGATGAATTGCCAACAAACCACCTAAACCACTGATCGCCATTCTGCCAAGGCTATTGGGGCGCAAAAATGCCAGAAAACCGCAGAGCCATGCCCCAGGAATAAAACCTAATAGGTAGCCAAAGGTCGGCGATCGCAAATACCCCAAGCCACCCCCTTGATAAAATACGCCAAAACCACTCAATCCCAAAAGAATATAAGCGATTTGGGAGAGAATTGCTGCATTTCTACCACCTAGACAACCTGTGAGCAGCACTGCCCCAATTTGCATGGTGACGCTAACCTGCTGCACGATAACGCTATCTCCTTGCCCAGACCAAGAAGGAATCAGCATGGAGGGCTGGATAAATGTGCTAGCAATGGTGAGCAGCAGCCCTGTCACTGCCCACATGATTTGTAAGGAGATAGGCACAAGTGTTTGTAGAATTCAGCAACATTGAGTTTTGCAGCAACATAAAATCATACAGGATTTTTGCTGGCAGCGTTTAGCTTTCGATCGGCGATCGCGCAGTGGGGCATTAACCTTCCCACTGTAACCTTACCACTGTAAAAAGCCCGCCTCTTGCCCTTGTTCGCGTTTGAGTTTGGCATCTTTTTCTACCCACGCAATAATCTGGCTGACGGTTAACGTCTCCATCGATACGCCATAATCCTTGGCAATCGGAATCAGAACTTGCATCGCGGAAATGGTCATGCGCGTTAAAAACTTTTCATCACTCGATAGTGCTGCACCTGTGACTTCGTCGTTGCGATCGTCGGCAAAGTCCAGTTCTTCCTCTTCTTTCGCCCAATTCAGAAAAGCTGCATCTTTCCCCTTTTCTCGTCGAATCTGCGAATCTTGCTCGATCCATTGCACAATTTGACTTGGTTGTAAGGCTTCACCAGGGATGCCGTAGGCTTGGGCAATATGTGTCAATACCCGCAATGAGGAGATTGCGATGCGAGTCATGAACTTTTCCATCGTGGATAACATCGCGCCATCGATCGCGTATGCCTCCTCCATCGTCAAGAACTTCATGGAGTCTTGTTGTTGACCGGTCATCTATTCTCCCTATATCTCAAGATTAATTCTACCGAACGCTTCTTCACAAACAGTAGTAGGGGCAATTCATGAATTGCCCCTACTGGAGGGATCGAACCTCAAAAGGAAGCAACAAGATCCCAAAATTCACACCACCTAATTATTCGGATTTGCCTCTGGCATCATGCACTTGTCAGAGTCACAACCCGCAGGCCCAGCCTCTACTAAGAAACCTGAGTCATAGCGATCGAGGCTCTTTTGGAAGTCGGTGGTTTGACGACGTTGCTTGACGCCTTGCATGGTCTCATCGTAAAACGCTTTGTCGATGGGCTCAAATGGCAGGCGGGGAAAGGTTTGTAGGTCATCAAATCTAGCTAGTAGTGCTGCCGAGATATAGCCCTCATCATCGCGAATCGCTTCATAAATCCGCGTACCTAGGGACTCGATTTCATGTTCGCGCAGTTCCACCGTAGCGGAGGTGTTGTGCTTTGTATAGTACTTCTGCACTTGCATGTAGAAGTCCATCTGGGTGAAGGCATCAAATTTACTGATGTCAACGCGATCGGCTCCTTCAAGGTCAGCCCAAGACACCGCTACGGGAATTTCCACCAGCCACTCCGAACATCTCGGATCGAAGGGATCGTTCAATAGATTGCCATTCTCATCTTTATCCGATTGCGAAGGAATCACGCTATACCCATAGTCAATGCAAGCCAGTGCTACGGGGTCATTCTTACGGAACGTGATGCGACGTAAAAAACGCTGGGCTTTGGGAGGATGCCATCCAGGGGATGCACCTGTGAGTAAGGATTTCGTGCCGCTAGGTTGCACGGTCGTACAACGGTTGGGACGTTTGATCTGGTGGCGATCGCAATAATCCCAGACAACACGATGGACGATTTCACTCCAACGCGTCAAATAGGCTTGTTCCTTTGCTTTAAATTCCAAGCCCTTAATTGTATCGGGTCTGCCTTCTGTCCACCAATTTAGCCATTCCACGCCAAACGCATGCACGAAGAAATCGAATAACCCCGTGAAGGAAACTCCTACAATCGGATCGAGCAGGCGCGACTCTTGGTAGCGCGGTTCGTTAAATTGGTGATTGAGCAAGACTGCTACCGACAAAGCCGCTGCTGTAAAGGCATCTTCTTGTTCGCGATCGTCCAAAGGATTGAGTCGATTTAAGTGAACTTCCGATAGATTGCAATGGAAGTCTGCTCCTAAAATTTCACCACATGGATTGAGACCGTAACGCTGTAGCCTATGCTCAGCCTCGCGATCGCTCATTTCTGGCTTTTGAGATTTCAGCCATTCCTTCGCCACATCTCTTCCCTGTTCGTAAACCTTAAGGAATTCTTTTTTTAGCTCTAGGTTTGTGAGAATGTCGGCACTAGAGCGCGCGATCGCTTCGCCTGCCCACTGAATTGCCCCTTCACCTGAGTAATATTGTTTGCGAACAGCTTCTATGCATTCCTCTAAGGTCGGTTTGCGATGGAAAACACGGGTGTGATTTGCCATTCTCAAAGCATCGCGTTCGGGATCGATGCGCCAATTTCCTTCGGCATCCTGCTGCCAGAGGTTCTCTTTGGCAGTGGCGAACTGGGCATCATTGCTATCCCCTTGCCTCATGCCGGCCGATCGGCGAATGTTACCAGCAACGATACAGACTGCGGCTTCGTCGATCAGAATGCAGCACTCGACGGAGGTGAGTTTGCGACCCAAGGCTTTATTTAAAAGCGAAGCACATCGGGCATAGAGACTGGGCAATTTGACAGGATTGGCAACACCACCAAAACCTCGTAGCGGTTCGCCACTAGGACGCACATCGCTAATATCGACAATAATCTCAACAGCACCTGTGAAGCGCTCGTCGGTAGAGAGTTCTAGCAGGGTCTGATAGGACTTGACCCATCCTTGGCGGCTGTCGCCTACGTGAATGGTGACTTGGTTATTCGCGACATCGTACTTAACTTCGGTGCGATCGCGTCTTGCATCCGCAGGAGTTGCACCGATTTCACCCACGACCTTAACGTTGAGGCGATTGCGAATGGCGGGTAGTTGCTCGGTATATTTTGGCTCTAGCATCGCGCCCGTACCGCAGCCCATCATAGCTAAGTCCATCATCAGACCAAAGGCTTGCCAGTCTACAACATTGGTACTGGTGCAGTTGTAACCACCTGAGAAATTTTCCGATCGCTCGATCCAGTCCGTGCCTCCGACCCACAGCCAGCGCCCAGAGGTCATGGCTTTTACTTGCCGCTGCATGCGATCGATCAGTTCGGCTTCTGCATCAGTGAGACTGCCAAGCTGCTTTAACCCACTCAGGGTGCGATTGCACACTTCAGCCCAACTTTCACGCCGCCCGCTTTGCTTGCGGCTATAGGTTCTATAAAACACAGGGTAGGCAGCAGGAGCACTGTCTGGAAATAGGCTCACCTGCTTTGCCCGTTCAAGTTCACGCACCATAGTCAAGTCTTACCAGTTTAGGTTTAGTAGATGACTATACACCTAAAATCAAAAAAAATACTAGATATAGTGTTACAAGTCTTGAAAAAATATTGTTAACACTACCAGTAGATTTAGTTTTTTCTAGGAGCCACACTAGGTTATGGGTTTTATGATGCCTGAGAAGCGATCGCGAAAATGTAATATGCCTGAAAGAGTCAAAGCATTAGTATAGTGTGAGCAATCTTATAAATATGATTGGAATCAGGAAATGATTCTGCTAGGCGAGTAACCAATCGTAGAGAGAGATTACGATCGAATAGAAGCTTCATGCTTGAACCAATAGAGTTTGGTGTTTGCGGTCAGCAGCATAACTTAAGACGGTCTCGGAGAGAGCGTCATAGGTAGTGCGGTAGGTTGCATCTAGCCTCAATAATGTGCCATTTTTTGAAAATGCTATAAAGCCTCAAGCCCAACTGTTTGGAGCTTTTTGTGGTCTACGCTGCCATTCAATTTCGCCAAATATTGCTTCCCCCAGAGATTCTTCGATTATGGTTGCAACATTACGCCAGTTGATATCATCTCGCTTTAAAATCCACTTGATATCTTCCAAAGCCTCTTCTTGTTCGGCCTCATACCTTGTTAAAGCTAGGGGTACTCTGGTTCGATTCGGAGAATCTAAAATTAGTCTAATTGCCTCGTTAATAGTCTCAACAACTTGCTTGCCATGCACTTCCCTAGCGCGTAGACGTAGCTGTCGATAACCGCGCTCTGTTGTGGCATACATAGGCGGCAAACGGTTGAGCACATAGGCAACAACTTCACCAAGGTCAATAGTTTCTCCTATAGTAGGATTAAGCTTTTGCACTTGATGAAATGCTAGCGATAGCACGAGTTTTTCGAGCACGTTACTGAAACTATAGGAAGCAGATAGCATATAGGTAGCAAAATCTTTTGCCTCTGGAGATCTTTCTTTATCTGGATTAGCCATTTTTACCCCAGTTTGTCTGCCCTTCCAGTTGATCTCGTCAACTCTACTGCGTCGAATATAGTCCTGTACGTCAATCGTACTGCGCTTGGCATCGTTCAAGTAAGTATAGCTAACTGCACTTTTTAGCTTTACAGTCATCAAAGCATTTTCTAAAGCTTCAGGAACATCTTTCCACGTCAGTGTAGATATGCCCAAGATATCCTGTACTTGTGACAAGGATCTAGCTTGATTTTCTAGCTCTTTGGCAGGCAAGGGTGTAGAGTCGCGCAAGGCATCTGGCTTAACGGTAACCAAAGCTCTACGTACAGCAGACTCTATTTGCTGTTTCAACTCGTTGAGTGCTCGTTTGCGTTGTTGTAACCAGCCAACTTTAGTGGTGGCATACATAGGTGGCAAGCGATTTAGAGCATGCGCAACTACTTCACTTGGATCGATTTTTTGAACCCTCTCAGGCGATAGCCGTGCTATCTGCGCTTTGGTTTCTTCAATGACTAATTCTTCAATTGCATTCCTACAGCTGTGCATAGCCCGTACCAAAACCTGTGTAGTTTAGTCAACTAAATCTAAAGACTTACGTTCACTTTTAAGTGATGAATTATAGCATTAGGTATTGAGAACTCACATAAATTTTATGTCAAGGCTTAAATCCCCAATGCTATTTTTGGAATGCCTCGATATCGTGCGATATACGACTTTTATTTGCCACGATCAAACGATTGCAACCTGTTGGACTGCACCTAACCCTGCTGCCATTTCTTCGGGCGTGATTTTGCCATCATGGTTAATATCTAAGGCATCGAAAACCGCATCCGTTCCAGCCCATTCTTCGCGGGTGATAAAGCCATCTCCATCTAGATCGTATACATGAAAAATATCCTCGGCAGCATGGTTGAGCGTTTCTTCTCCCTCGATATGGGCAAGACGATTTTTTAACAACTCCTCCAGTACTACCAAAGCTTTAGAAAAGCCCTTAATTCCTTCGTCGAGCTTTTCTGATGCCATCCGATCTGCTGCATGCATTTGCTCGAAGGTAGTTTTGTCCATGGAGATGCGTTCGATATCAGATTGAGATGCGATCGCTGGATCTAGCTTCCGAGGTAATTCCGCGACCGTAGATTGCAACTCAGCCAGTAAAGCTGGAGAAATAGTGAGCAAATCGCAGCCAGCTAACTCGACAATTTCGCCGATATTACGGAAACTGGCTCCCATAATTTCGGTTTTATAGCCAAACTTCTTGTAGTAGTTATAGATTTGGCTGACAGAGAGAACCCCTGGGTCTTCGGTAGGAGCATAAACCTTGCCTGTTTCTTTTTTATACCAGTCGAGAATGCGACCCACAAAAGGAGAGATCAGTTTTACGCTTGCTTCAGCACAGGCGATCGCTTGGTGGAGTCCAAAAAGTAAGGTTAAGTTACAATGGATGCCCTCTTTTTCAAGCACTTCGGCAGCGCGAATGCCTTCCCAAGTGGAGGCGATTTTAATCAAGATGCGATCGCGAGAAACTCCCGCTGCTTCATACTGAGAGATTAAGTAGCGACCCTTGGCAATCGTAGCTTCCGTGTCATAGGAAAGTCTGGCATCAACTTCAGTAGATACGCGTCCAGGGATAATTTTTAAAATACGAAGTCCAAAAGAAATTGCGAGGCGATCGAAAGCAAGCGAAATAACCTCTTCAGGTTTAACAGACTTTCCTAATTCTGTTCTTGCTTGCTGTAAGGTCAAATCGACAATTTCCTGATATTGAGGCATCTGCGCCGCAGCCGTAATCAAGGAGGGGTTTGTCGTAGCATCTTGGGGAGTAAATGTTTCAATTGCTTTAATATCACCTGTATCAGCCACAACGGTTGTCATGGTTCGTAGTTGTTCGAGTAAATTTTTAGCCATGAGATTTAGCTCCTTTGTGATTGCTTTAAAGATTATAGAGAATGATTTAGAGCGATAGAATATATGCCCTTTCTTGACAGAAAAAAGTCTAAGCAGGAGTAAGCTGCCTAATTTTACTTGCTAAAGAATTGATTAAAGAGGTGAAGGGCTTCACATACTTATCCACTCCTTCAATTTGAAGTTCTAACATAATCTGTTCGATATCGATTCCGATTGCAGTTACATTCGCAATCACTTGCTTTGCAACTTCTAAATCTATTTCAATTCTATCTTCAATATCGCAGCGATCGAGGCAAGCAAAAATCGTCTCAGGAGGCATCGTATTTACCGTATTTGCCCCCACCAGATTATCGACATACATGACATCGCTATAATCGGGATTTTTATTACTGGTACTTGCCCACAATAAGCGTTGCTCTGTTGCACCTTTAGCTTTAAGCGCTTGCCAGCGATCGCTAGTCAAAATTTCTTTGTATTTTTGGTAGGCAAGCTTGGCATTGGCGATCGCCACTTTGCCTTTAAAGGATGCTAAGTTCTTTCTTTCGGCATCACTGATCGCTCCCTTAATACGAGCATCCAAGCGATCGTCAATTTTGCTGTCAATGCGACTCAAAAAGAAACTGGCAACCGAAGCAATATTGATACTTTCACCTTTGGCTGCGCGAGTTTCTAGTCCTCGGATATAAGCCCATGCAGTTTTCTCATAATCGGCAATGGAAAATAATAGGGTGACATTCACAGGGATACCTTCACTAACTACCCGCTCTACAGCCCTAAATCCTGCATCTGTACCAGGGATCTCGATCATGATATTGGGACGATTGAGTACAGACCAAAAACGCATTGCTTCGGCAATCGTTCCTTCTGTATCGTTTGCTAAGTAGGGTGAGACTTCTATGGAGACGTAACCATCTTTCCCTGCCGAACTATCAAAAACTCCTCTCAAGATATCGGCAGCGTTCTGAATATCTTCAAATACAAGGGATTCATAAATCTCAAGCACAGATTTACGGGCTTTGATTCCAGCTTCGATCGCGCGATCGTAAATCGCATTGCCTGCGATCGCATTCTCAAAAATTGCAGGATTAGACGTAATACCACGAATTCCCTGAGTCATTACCATATCCGCCAGTTGTCCTGACTGAATAATGTTACGGCTGAGGTTGTCCATCCAAACACTCTGCCCATATTTATGTAGTTCAATTAAGTGATTGGTTGTCATAATCGCTTACTTTCGTCCAATGTCGCACATTTGACACAATCATAAGTCGAGCTACTCATAAACAGATTAAGTTTTACAGTAATTACAGATCGTCAAAGCATTTAGCCTAGATATTGCTTTATTGGCTCCAACGCCGCTTAGCAATCCAAATTGCCCTTCTTTACACAGCTTTTTTTAGAATATTGCAAGATCTCATACCAATTTTTCTTGAATTTGCGACAGATCGGATTTTGTGTTCCGCGCAGAGCGCGGTCTTTTCAAAAAATGATGCAACGCATCTTTTTGAAAATGGTATCAGATAGAGAAATTTGGCAGCTCACGAAATATTCATCGAAGTCAGTTGTAACGGAATTTCGCTGTGCTTGTCTAACTGGGTTAAAAATTTTCGATTGATATCCCCATCAAGCAGTAGTGTCTTGAGACGCAAATTCAAGGGTTTAGCTGAAAAGGGGCATTGAAGGCTGGACTCATCCCATGCGGATGAACTATTGCGTAATTAGAGCATCAGGGATGGCTTTAAACCCTGCTTTGGTGAGAGCCTCGACTGTAGAAATATCGTCTTTAACCCAAAACTGATTACCAAATCGTACTAGCTTGGAATAGTACTCTACTGATGCGATCACGGGGACTTTTCCAGTTTGAGTTTCACTCTGGCGATCGCTATTCCTATAGCCATTTTGTTTGACAGGCTGTTGCACATTTTGCGCCCCCACCTGTTCGCTCAACACTTGGCGCAACCGATTTAAAGCTTGAATATCCATTGCCTGTTCGTGGCTTAGTTCTACCCGCACCATTCGCACGGCTTCGATCGCTTGAATATCCTCAATAATCAACTGCGCCCGTTCGTCTTTGCGATCGACTTTGCCCCACACCATCAAACGGCGATCGAGCTGAACGTGCGATCGTACCTTGGCATAAACTTTCGGGAAAATTACGGCTTCGGCACTGCCCGTGAGATCTTCTAGTTGCACGATCGCCATGGGATCGCCTTTTTTCGTAATAATTTCTTTGATTTCCAGAATTAAGGCGATCGCTGTAACCGTGCGATTCTCTGCACTCTCTTGCAGATCGCCTAAATTGATCGGAGCCATCAGTTTGGCAGACTTACTTACCCCTTTGAGTGGGTGATCGGACAGGTAAAACCCTAAAAGTTCTTTTTCTAAACGCAACTTTTCTTGCGGCGGAAAATCCTCGACCATTGGCCCATGGGGTTCTCGCTCGAAACCAGAGTCTGCACTGCTACTCCCCAATAGATCGAATAAACTACCTTGACCAGAGGCTCGATCCTTGGCATTTCGAGAAGCCCACTCTAACGTAACTTCTAGATCGCTAATCAATTGGTGGCGGTTGGGCTGAATCGTATCCAACGCACCCGTTTGAATCAGTGCTTCTAAGGCTTTTTTATTGAGAGCGCGGGAGTCAATGCGGCTACAGAGGTCAGATAGGGATTTAAATGCCCCACCTTTATCTCGGGCGGCAAGAACGACTTCGATCGCGCCAGTACCTAAATTTTTAATTGCAGCTAAGCCAAATAAAATCTGCCGATCGCGGGGGGTAAAATCCACACCCGAACTATTCACATCTGGGGGCAAAACCTCAATCCCCATGCTATGGCAGCTTGCAATATATCTTTGAACTTTATCTTGGTCGCCACTGACCGATGACAGCAAGGCTGCCATGTACTCGACAGGATAGTTGGCCTTAAGATAGGCAGTCTGATAAGTTACATAGCCGTAGGCAACGCTATGAGATTTGTTAAAGCAGTTTGAAGCAACACAACCATTGTTAAGAATAAAGTTGTGATCTTGTTTTAGCCCAATGTCAAAGACAGCTTGGCTTCCTAGAGGCTTACGACTGACAATCTTTACCACATTACCTACCAGCCAAGCGAATGATTATCAAGAAAAAACAAACTAGCCTTTAGCTAAAAGCCAAATGCTAATTATCAATTATAATCAATTGCGAAACCTGGAAGATCGATCTCACAAAATCTATAAAGCCGAGTCTATGGCTTAAACTCTATGGCTCAAAGCCTTCTAGCTCAGGCACTTCAGCAACAAGATGTACGCCTTGAATATAGAGCGATCGCCCATATTTGCCAACATTTTCTAAACGCAATTTTCCACCTTGCTTTTTGGCTTGGACTGCCATGTCAATGGCGGCACCTACGCCTCGGCTGACGATTTTAGTAACACCTTCAAAGTCAAGCACAATGGCAGTAAGATTTCGCTCTAAATAGGGCTGAACTGCTTGCCTAAAATAGGGAACAGTAGTTACGCTCAGAGCGCCATTCAGCTTAAGAATGACTTGCTCTCCATCAATGTGCTCCGATATTTTTAGTTCATCTTGTAAAAAAGAGGAATGAGTCATGATTGTGGTGTCAGAGAATGTGCGTCAGGACTAGTTAAAAATTTACTCATACGAATGACGGTTCCTTGGTCTGAGGATTCAATCTCAACCTTGTCAACCAGTGCTTTGATCATATGTAAGCCAAAGCCACCGTTTTCGACCCCTATCTCAGTCATGAGGTCAAAATCTGGGGTAGGAACGCCATCTGGATTAAAGCCGGGACCGCGATCGCGAACCTCCAAAACTAGGCTATTGTATGTAGCAAAGACCGCAATCTCTACATCCATTTCAGAGGTACTGTAAAGAATGGCATTCACGCAGGCCTCAGTCAGAGCTTGAACAATGTCTTGGACATTATTCGGCTCAAACCCCATTTTAGTAGCTAGTACCTCAATTGCTGCTATGGGAATATCTTCAATCCCTTCTACTGGAGGGATCGATATTCGCAGCTTCAGTGACTTGTCGCTCATGCGGAGTCTTAGTTAGCTTTGCCAAGAGTAATATAACATAGGTTCTCTTGCGGATTAGGCGTACCTAACCTAAGAGTAGCCATGCTACATACAAAGGAAGTTTACAATACTTAGGATACATAAGTGCAGACCTACGTGCTTACATTATTTATCTTTTCCCCAATTCCTCACATATTCGGCAATAAGCGCCATGGTTGCTGATGCCACAATTAGTAAAACACTAAGGGCGTTCAACTCAGGCGTTACGCCTGTTCTAAGGGAAGTAAAGATGGCAATTGGTAAGGTGGTTGCACCTACACCAGCCGTAAAGTAAGCAATCACAAAATCATCCATACTGAGAATAAATGCCAGCAAACATCCAGATAAAATCCCTGGTAGCAATTGCGGCAATAGCACTTTTATAAAAGCTTGAATCGGGGTAGCACCTAGATCTAAAGCAGCTTCTTCGATACGGGGATCTAGTCCAGCCAAACGACTGGAAACGACCACAGTCACGTAGGCCATACAAAAGACAATGTGAGCCATGATAATAGTGCCTAGACTCAGTGGCAGTTGCACTGCGCCAAAAAACACCAGCGTCGCTACTGCGATCGCAATATCGGGAATGACCAAAGGCAGAAAAGTAATCCCCCGATAGAGGCTTTTACCAGGAAAGTAATAGCGCGATAGGCCTACGGCGGTGAGCGTGCCAAGTACGGCTGAAACGCTGACTGCCGTAAATGCTACCGTTAGGCTACTCCCTAGAGCAGACAACAGGGTGGGGTTGTTAAAAAACTTGGTGTACCAATTTAAGGTAAATCCCGTCCAACGCGATGTGGAAGAAGAGGCGTTGAAACTAAAGACTGCCAGCACTGTAATTGGTAGGTACATGTAGACAAATGCTAGTCCTGTATACCAAGTCTGCCAACTTTTTAATTTTGAGGGGTTTATAACGCTAGCCATCGCTGACAACACTCCTATCGCCATACTTGAGTACTAGGGCAATCACAATACTCACAGCTAAAATTAGCACCATACTGATCGCCGACCCAAAGCCCCAATCACGGCTTGCTCCCAGAAACTGCAATTCAATCAGAGAAGAGATCATGCTACTCGCAGGGCCACCTAAGAGGTGGGGGTTGATATAGTCACTAAAGCTGGAAATCAAAACGAGGGACGAACCTGCAACAATTCCGGGTGCCACTTGGGGCACAGTCACCTTAAAAAAGGTCTGCACTGAACTCGCGCCTAGATCCGCTGCTGCTTCTAATAAACGCAGATCTAATTTTTCTAATGAAGTATAAAGAACCAAAACCATGTAGGGCAAAAAGGTATAAACCATGCCAATAATCACCCCTTCTGCCTTGTTGAGGAGATTAATGCCATGAATGCCCAGTAAACCCAAAAAGCTATTGAGCAGACCCGTGGGGCGTAAAATCGTAATCCAAGCGTAAGAACGTAGGAGAGAGGATGTCCATAGGGGCAAAACAAACATCACCAGCAGCAAGCTTTGCCATCGTTTGGGGGCAATCACGGCAAGCCAGTACGCAACCGGGAAGCCAATCAGCAAACAAAAGAATGTCGTGATTCCAGCATAGCCAAGCGATCGCGCTACCACGGTTAGGTAGATAAAATTGCCACCAATATTCTCAAATACACGTTGATAATTTTCGATACCAAAACCCTGTTTGCCTAAAGGCACAAGACTTTTGACAAAAATCAAGAACGTGGGAATCAAAAGAAACCCTATAAGCCAGAACGCCCCCGGAAATAGTAAGCCGAGTGGCTCAAGCCATTTAGGTGGGCGTTTTTGACGCAGGGCAGGGTCTTGGTTGCTCGCTACTGCCATAGACTTCTCAATTTGTTAAAGTTTTTAGTTTTCAGCGGTCAGTTATCAGTTAAGAGGTTCTTTGCTATTAGCAATTAGCCCTAGTGTTCTGTCAAGAATTTTTTGAGGGGTGAAAACCCTCAAAAAACACACCCACAAAACTTTCTGGATTCCGTATACCTATCAACTAATCGTTGACGGACTACTAGTAATTAGTCCTAGTTTTTGGTCAGTTTAGATTACAGATATAACCTATGCACCGATAACCAATAACTGATAACCGATTCCTGATTAGAAGTATATAACTCTGGCATCGATTCCACGCGATCGTAAAAAGTGAGACAAAGACTCAGCATTGTCGCGACTGGCATAGCCTCCTGCATAGACATAGCTGCCTCGCCCTGAGTTGGCAAGATAGGCACTGGGAATATATTGACGTACTTTCGCTAACTGGCTAGCGCCGTTACCAGCGGCAGGAACTGCTGTTACGTAACGATTGGCTGGATTTGCTTGGCTCAAACTGCTCGTGGTATCTCCCCCTATATTAGAAGGATTACTGTAAGCGATCTGTGTCATGTTGCCCATTGTGGCTGAACAATCAACCTGAGGACAGGAAGATTGCACCATTTGCGTCTGTGGAATCGTCTGTGCTACTACCTGTGTTTGTGGTACATACTGGGCTTGTTGTACGTACTGAGTCTGTGGAATCGTCTGTGTTGTTACTTGAGTCTGTGGCACATACTGGGCTTGTTGCACAATCTGCGTCTGCGGTACGTACTGGGTAACGGTTTGCGGTACTACCTGGGTCTGTGGCACATACTGCGTTTGTGGTACCAGTTGTGTAACCGTTTGTGGCACTAGTTGGGTTTGTTGTACATACTGCGTTTGTGGCACATATTGGGTAACGGTTTGTGGTACCAGTTGAGTGATCGTTTGTGGTGCTACCTGTGGCACATATTGGGTAGAAGTCTGCTGTGTTACCTGCGGTTGAGGGTAATACTGCTGAGAAATCTGTTGTGTATCAGGTATCGTGGTGTACTGACTTGGTGTAGTGTACTGCACTGGATCGGGCACAGGTGTAACTTGAGTCGCCTGAGGTACGACCGTCTGTGTTGATTGAGTTTCAGGGAATGGCGTTTGAACCACAGGTTCTTTGCCTCCGCCCGATCTAAAAAATTTTTGAGCGGGTAATCCTGCTTGTTGCAAGGAGCGCACCAAGCTATCTGCACCACTTTCGTTATTAAAAATGCCTGCTTGAACTGCTGACTGTCCTTGAACGACAGTTGAGAAAGCCGATGGCGCAATGCTACGTACAGACTGTAAAGTCGTTGGACTATTACTTGGTACAAACACGACATAACGAGCATGTGCAACACCAGAAAGTAATGCCCAAGTCGTTAAAAATCCCGAACCGAAAAAGCAAATCTGTTGAACCCCTTTCACGTTAGTCTAGCCCCACTACCATAAATGCACATCAGTGTAGCGTAAGCGGTTCAAAAACTACAGATCGACTTCTAAAAACTTAAATTTGAAAACTGGCAGAAGAAGTACAACTCTAACCGAGTAATCTTAAATTGTTACGTTCGGAATTGATTTTTAAAACGACAGTTAGAAATAAGGACTTAAATTTTGTGATTGAAAAACTTAAGGGCATTGTCAATATTGCGATTTTTGTCTTTCTTGCCACATTTATTGGCTTTGAAATATGGACATTGATTTCGTACCTGCTCAAGTCCCCAATCTAGCGTTATACCAATTTCAATTAATTTTGCAACAGATCGAGATTTGAGTTCCACGCGAAGCGCGGTTTTCAAAAGATCTGTGACGCAGGTTTTTTGAGAATGCTATGGATAGGGCTTGTAAATTTGCTTTTTTAACTTGGCAAAATTGACAAATTCAAATTACTTTGCACTGACATTCAGCCTAAAGGGTGCTGGATTTTTACGCTCAGTGGTTACCACAATCTTGTAGTTGCCAGCAGTGGTATTTGGGATTTCTTGAACATTGCCACTGCTACTATTCCAAACTAAACCACCATTCGGTGCAAATACTTCTACTCTCACCCTGCCATCTACGACAACGGTGAGCGTCTGTCTATCTAAAACACCCACTGAATAACGGATGACTTCATCGGGTGCAACTTGATCGTCAACCGCTGTACCAACACTGCCAGGGGGGAGTTCAATTCTCTTAGAGATTACCCGCCGACTACCATCGTTGGCATCGCCTTTAGGTGGTTCTGTAGTGGGACTAGCAGTGGGCTGCTCTGTTGGCGTTGCCGTTGGTGTGGGCGAAGGAGAAAGCGTATTGGTCGGCGTGGGTTTTAGTGTTGGCTTTAACCCTTCTAATTGCAACTCGAGACTGTAATTACTATCGGGTACGCCCGTCACCGTTCTAATCGTAATGAAGTAAACCCCACTGTAGGGTAATTTACCTTGCCAGTAGCCCGTTTCGTTATTGGTGGCTTTGCTGTCTAAGGGCTTTAAATCTGAGTTTTTGATTGTCATTTGCAAGCCTAAGCCACCCAGTGATGCAACTAAGGTTTGATCTCTTTCCCCATTAAAGCGAAAGGTCACCGTTTGACCTGCTGTAATTTTGTCACTGACTGCGGCGCGGCTAGAGCCCTCCAGCACGCCTTGCGTGAATTCCAGATTTTTGTTTACATTGGCTACGGTTGGTGTGGGCGAAACTGTGGGTGAGGTGGTTGCTTTGGGCGTATCCAGCGAACTAGGTGTAGGTGTGGGCGAGACCATTGCATTTCTGCCGCGCTCAAAATAAATCGAGGTAATTGCCCAAGAGCCTAAACCGGCAAAGACAACAATCAAAAAGCCCCAAACTAAATTAAGTCCACCGCCACTTTTCCCCTTAGATGACTTAGGATTGACTCCGCCTAGGTCGCCTGCATATACGGTATTTTGCGAGAGATTCTGGGCGGTGTTTCGTAAACTAGGATCGACCATCTCTTGCTGGTTTCGAGCTACAGCGTAGGTTCTAACTTGGGACAAAGATGCTTGAGCCATTTGTAACGCTTGCAAGACCTCATCGGCGCTTCTGTAACGATTGGCGGGTTTGTAGCTCAGCATTCGGTTGAGTACTTGGGCAAATGCAGGACTCAGGGAGGCATAGCACTGCCACTGCCATGTCAAACTGTCGCCATCAAAGATATCGGCGGGTTCTTTGCCCGTTAATAAGACAACCGCAGTTACTGCCAAGGCATAGAGATCGCTGCTGGCGTAGGCATTCCCCGATTGCATTTGTTCGGGTGGGGCATAGCCTAATTTACCTGCCACGGTTGAAGCGGGTAAGCCAATTTGGGAGTTGAGTTGGTTCGTCGCAGCCTGCACCACACCAAAGTCAATCAAAACGGGCAGTTGATCTTGCGATCGCAACATCAAGTTTTCAGGCGATATATCACGGTGGATGATGCCATGACCGTGCAGATAGCTCAGAATTGGCAGAACTTGACGTAAAAGCGTAATGATTTCAATTTCTGAAAAGGTATTTCCTTGTTTGATCCGCTGGGACAGCAAAGCTCTAAAGGTGTCACCATCGACATAATCTTGTACCAACAGCAAACGACCTGCAACCTCAAAGGTGGCGCGAAACTGAGGCACCTGTGGATGCCTGATCTGGTAAAGGATGCTGGCTTCCCGTTGAAATAATTCTTTAGCCTTTGCGGCGACGTCAGGGGACTGGCTGGGTGGAATAAACTCTTTAAGCACGCAGGCTTCGTTAAAGCGCTCGAGGTCTTGTGCAATATAGGTTCGTCCCATACCACCTTGTCCGATCACTGATTTGACAACGTAGCGATCGCGTAAGACAGAACCTTGAGGAATCGGGGATTGCATAGCAGACTGCCTAGATGAACGAATGCCTTGTGCTGAATCTGGTTGCATACAATCCTATACCTACCTTGGCTTATTTTCTAGGGCAAACTTTGCGAAAGTTACTAAAGTCACGGACGGTAGGGATAGGAGATTGTTCCTCCTAATATTGTAAGGCTTTTAAAAAAGCTAACAGCCGATCGCTAATTGCTATACTCTCCAGTCTTCATGGATCGACTGGGGCTAATTCCATGTCTGGAAGGGTAAGAGTCGATAATGTTTTGGGACTGTAGGCGATCGCGGTTTCGACATTACTAAGAATCGTATTGCAAATGTCATCTACAGGTAGATCGTTGGGGTCGTGACCAAAGGGATTCTCAATTTCGTTCCCGATCTGCTCGACTCCTGTCAAAATAAAACTAATGATGGCAACGCTCAGGCATGTCCACCACTCCTGCCGATTCACGAGGTAGAAAGGGATGCCAATACAATAAATTACAATCAAACGCCTTAAATAAATAGCGTAGGCAAGAGGCATCGGCGTTCTGAGAATCCGTTCGCAACTGGTCAAGCCTTCCACCATATTATTCAGCAACTGACCGAAGTTTGTGAGACGAATGCTATCGATGCAATCGTGTTGAAACTGATTTTGCAGGTATTCACCAATCCAGAGACTGATTTCTAACGGGCAATTTTTGCTGGTCTTGAGCTTCTCGGCTTGGGATTCCGAAATCAGAGATTCCAACTGGCGATCGATTGGTTCTTGCCGCAGATGGAGTTTGGTTGCGATCGCAAAGGCAGCTAAATGTTTTAAGGCTTGTTGCTTAGCTTCGCGATCGGTTGCATCTAAACTAGGAACTCCCAACTGAATATCTCTGGCTAGGTTGCGAATGTTAAATACCAAAGCTCCCAATGCCTTACGACCTTCCCAATATCGTTCGTGGGCGCTATTGGTACGGAATACGAGCAGTAAGCCCAGCACCAAGTTATAAACGACATTCCCTGCTAACTCTCCCAACACAAAGGTTGACTGCATGGGATAAAAGTAATGCCAGAGCGAAACGAGAAAGCCAAAACTACCAAACAAGAGAACTCGTGGCAATACAATCGGAGCTACGGAGCCTTTTAAGCTCAAAGCCACCCTAAACCATTCCATTGTGATCATGCAAATACCTATGTAGATATCAACGCAAATACCCTACCGCAAATCATAAGCCAATACCCATTTATAAGGCGATGTGCATTTTGAGGACTTGGCACGGAGAAACGCTACATTGAAGCTAGGGCTAAAATTGTTTCAGGATGTATGCGATCGCAAAACTAAAAGCCTGTTGATTGGGCTGCTCGTAAGATTCGATCAGAAGATCTAGCTCTGCACTCGTTAATTCTTCAATACCTTGTAAAGCTCCATCAATTGCTTCCTCTCTCATAGCCTTGAGCCTGCTCTCGTTAAGATTTAAAGTTTCGAGCGAATCCAACGCAGCTTGCTTGCGATCGGAATCTTCTGTGGGACGGATTTCCCCAGAGCCAGTATAGCGGAAGAATTCAGCACAATCTGGTTGCAATGGCGACACGGCAAGCAGTTCATTATCCTTTTTTATGCCACAATGCTCCAAACAATGATGGACATTCTCATATTCTGCGCTAAACGTCTCAGAGATGCCGCATGATGCTAAAAGATTTTTGAAGTCTAATGCTAGATCCTTGTACTTACTCTGGGGTTTGAGGTGTTCGATATGGCTAATATTTTTGGTGATGCTCATGCCGCAGTAACAGCAAGTATAGCCCTGCTCTGATAGCAAAGCGTCATGTACAGCAGATTTGATTTTACCTCGCAAAGTGTTAAAGGTCGGTTTCCAATCATCATTTTCTTGTGCTTTCCAGTCAGAAAAGCTCGGAGGCTCTTGCCCTTTTCTGATATACCTCATCGACCCAAAACTTCCTTGCGATGGATTAATACATCTGCTCTAGCAAATTCTGGCTCATCGAATCCGATCTCCTCTTTTAGAAATGCTTGTAACTCTCTCGCTTTCGGTAAATTGCCATCATCAATCAATCTGAATAAATCGAGTAACCCATCTTTGATCTCTTGACTGCGTTTAGGAACTCCCATTTCATCTTCGAGGATGCGGTTGCTATCTCTGCCATATGTTCTTACTATGTCAGCCGTAACTCCTGACTCGGTATTTGTAAGTCGAAAGATCTTGCCATTCTTAACTTCGCCTAGTACTTGTGGAGAATGGGTTGTAACAACAAATTGACAGTTTGGGAAAGTTCTAATGAGTCCGGGGATAATCATACGCTGCCATTTAGGATGGAGATGAAGCTCAATCTCATCAATTAAGACAACACCACTACCTTGCAAAGGTTTTTCCATTTCAGGATTAGCGATCGCCAACCTCCTCGCCAGATCTCCCACCATTGCTAATAAGTTTTTTTCACCATCTGACAACTGATTGATTGTAAGTTCAGATCCATTCTTAGTTACTGTCATACGTAGTTCGGGACGGCGACGAATTCTTAGATCGTTAAATTCTGGCAGGAAAGTATATATTGCTTGACGTACAGATTCTAATTGTCTATCTCGGTGCGTAGGATCATCTCTAATCAGTTCATTTTCTAATTCTTCGAGTAGTTTAAACCATTCAAAAAATTCTTTAAAAAAAACCCGCCCACCTGCAAAAGCACGATTATAAGCATCAAGAATGTTATTACTCTTGGTCTGTTGAGAATCTTGAGAATCCTCAAAAAGAATGTCACGCTTAACTGAGTAATAAATCAGTATTGGTATACTCTTAGAATAAAAAAAACTTTGTAGCCAAGTAGAAGATCCAAGATCTAGTCTTTTGATTGAAGCCTTAGAAGGTTCCTCTCTACTTTCTTTTTGTATAAGGCAACGAAATGTACAAGAATTAATAACTACTTCCAATTGGACTGCAAGTTCTGTGTTGCCAATGGCGATATCATCATCCAAAAAAATATTCTTAGGTCGTGGCTTTTCAAAATCAATGATGTTGGCCAGATCGTAATACAGTGAATTTACTAGCTCTGAAATGTGATTAAGTAAATCCCCTAAGCAATCGAGAACACTAGATTTACCTGAGCCGTTGTCGCCAATTAGAACGTTGAGATGAGGATCGAAATCTAGAGTTAGATCGCTGATGCCGCGAAATGATTGCATCCTCAAGTTTTTGATATTCATGATTTTTGCTCAGTAAATCGATACCCTTCTAAAAATTATATTAGTAATGCAGGTAGGGTCGTCCGTGTGAGTGCCAAAAACAGCGATCGGATCGTTTGCTTAATCGAGATTTTTATCGAAAATTCTGAGCGCGATGAAAATCGCAAGATTTTTTGCAAAGAAAAAGCCCACAGGTGTGAACTTGTGGGCAGAGTTTGTAGATACGTCGCTAGTAGACTTATTGTGTACTTTTCAAGGGTTAGAGCCTGTGACCTGCGTACCAGCTTTCGGTGATGTTTTCTGCGCCTAAGTGCGATCGCCATCACAAAAATTTCGGTCTAAGACTTTTGCATGCGCTTTAACTCTTCCTGTAAGGCTTGCACCTTTTGTTTTAGCTGATCGACATCGGTGGGGTTTGCCCCAGCAAAGGTCTCATCATCGTTGAAAATTTCTATGGTGCGAGGGGCTTGCTGCGATCCTGACTTACCATCGTCTTTGGCGTCACTCTTGCCTTCGCCAATGGGCTGCTGTGCCTGACGCACAAGATCGTCCACAAATTTCCGCGCCTCTTCTGTGGTCATTTCGCCACGTTCCACCAAGTCCTCAGCCAGCTTGGTCGCCTGCGTCCGAATTTCTGCGAGGGTCGAGCCTGCTTTTTCGCTGGCTAAAGAAGCCAAACCCATGCCCAAGTAAAATGCCTTTTGAACAATGCCACCAAAGGGATTCATGTATAAAGTCTCCTAAAGATTAATGGAACAATCAGGGAACGTCTTTTTAAATTCTTGTAATAAATCGTCAATTTCTTCTAAGGCTTGGGCGACGTCAATGCTTAAGTTACCCAGATTCTTTTGTTGTGAGAGTTGGACGAGCGAGGCTCGCATCGTCGCGATCGCTGTGATTTTGCCCTTAATCGTTTCAGGAGTCATGGTGTCTAGTAACGCAATAAAAATTTTAACAAGAGTTCAAAGCCTTTAATTCGTCGGCTATTTGCAATTTTAACCCATGCACCTAAATCCCCCTTGGTTAATCCCCTTTTTTAAGGCAGGACTTTAATGTAGGAACAATGTTTAAACGCATATTTAAACTGTAAATCTTGGGGCTTTAAATTCTCAGACTTGCCTCATGTGATACTCTAAGTCGGGCTATGATAAAAAATACTACTGTTTCATAAGAGTTACTCCCGTGCGCTATCGTTCTGGTCTGATTGCTATTTTGGCTGCTGCTAGTAGTGCTGTTATTGGTTTAGGGACAGCATCTGTAACCGCTCAAGCTTTGATTCCTCATACTGTCAGAATCAACTTTGGTAATTTGGAGGAGCAAGCCCTTGTGTTAGCGAGAGAAGCGGCACAACTGGCTCAATTTGAACAATATGACTTGGCTTTACCTAGGGCTAGACTGGCAGTACAACTTGCCCCCAAAGCATTTCAAACGCAAGGCATTTTAGGCAGCATCTACCTGCGTAAGGAAAAATATCCTGAAGCGATCGCTTCTCTGTCAGCCGCCTACGAGCTCAAACCAGATGAGCCGACTATTTTATTTACGCTAGGCTCGGCCTATCTCCGCAATAAAGATTTCCCTGCAGCAGTTCGTACCTTGCAAAAAGGTTTAGCCTTATCCCCAAATTCGCCCTCCGCGATTTTTGACTTGGGGAATGCCTATTTCTTGACCAAAAAATATGGCGAGGCGATCGACCAGTTCAACCGCGTCCTTTCTCTAGACAAAAAGTTTTGGGCTGCCACCAACAATATCGGCTTGGTAGAATATGAGAGAGGCAATCGAGATACTGCTATAGAGTTTTGGCAAAATTCACTCAAACAGGCAAAAGAAGTAGAATTTCAAGCCGCCGAACCAACACTTGCCCTAGCAGCAGCCACCTATGCTAAAGGCGATCGCGCCAAAGGTATTGAACTAGGGGTGGAAGCCATGAAAATCGACCCTCGATATGGTAAGCCTGAGTATCTGCTCGAAAACCTCTGGGGTGAGAAGTTGATCGCCGATACGAAGCCAATTTTAGAAGCACCTCCTGTCAAGAAATTGATCGATGAAAGTGCCGCAGTCGTTCGTCCAGTTCCACGCCGACGGTAAGCCGTTCTAAACCTATGTTTAAACCCACTCGCATTCAAGATGATTCTCTGACTCGTGTAACGGTGATTGGGGCGGGGAATGTAGGTGGTACGCTGGCGCAGCGTCTTGCCGAAAAAAATCTGGCGGATGTGGTCTTACTCGATGTGGTGCAAGGGAAGTCGCAAGGGATGGCGCTCGACCTCACCCAAGCGAGAGCGATCGAGCAACACGATCGCAGCATTATCGGGACTGACAAGTACGAAGATACGGCAAACTCCGATGTGGTGGTAATTACTGCTGGTGTGCCGCGCAAACCTGGGATGACCCGCGAAGATTTGCTGCGCATTAATGCCTCGATTGTGGCGGATGTCGTTCCCAAAGCGATCGCACATTCACCCAATGCCGTTCTAATCGTCGTGTCTAACCCCTTAGATGTGATGACCTACCTAGCTTGGCAAGTCAGCGGTTTGCCCAGTCATCGCGTGGTCGGCATGGCAGGCGTACTGGATGCTTCTCGGTTTCAAGCGTTTATCGCCCTAGAGTTGGGCATTTCGATCGCCGATATTACCGCAATGGTGATGGGCGGACATGGCGATCTGATGGTTCCACTGCCCCGTTACTCGACGGTCAGCGGCGTGCCAATTACTGAGTTAATGGATGCCGACGCGATCGCGCGGCTGGTAGAACGCACGAGGAATGGTGGTGCCGAAATCGTTAAGTTGATGCAAACTGGAAGTGCCTACTTTGCCCCTGCCTCGGCTGCCTATGTCATGGTGGAGTCGATTTTGCTCAATCGCCGCCGTATTATTCCTGTTGCCGCCTATTTGCAGGGTGAGTATGGCTTAAAAGACCTGTTTATGGGCGTACCCGTACAGTTAGGGCATCAAGGTGTGGACGCTGTGGTGGAGCTCAATCTCGCCGCTGATGAATTAGCCGCCCTCCATAATTCCGCAAAATCTGTGCAAGAAAATATCGACCAACTTCGACCGATGGGTTTCTTGAAGTAAAATCCTATCCATCGTAGGGGCAATTCATGAATTGCCCCTACGATGGCGCTCGGAATCTCAAGTTAAGGCACTCCCCAAATGCCGATCGCATTGTCTTCGCCACCACTCACGAGGGTTTGACCATCAGTACTGAGAGCGATCGTATTGATCAAGTCCAGATGCCCATTGAGCGTTTGAATTTCTTCGCCTGATTCCAAATTCCAGATCTTGATGGCTTTGTAGCTAGCACTAACGAGGGTCTTACCATCCTTGCTAATTAAGAGAGCCTTTACCCAACCCCAATGTCCTTCTAGGGTGCGAACGGCTTTCCCCGTAACCAAATCCCAGACTTTGATGCGGGTGTCTAGACTGCCGCTAACGAGGGTCTTGCCATCGGGACTAATCGCAAAGGATAGCACTCGTGCCGAATGTCCGATAAATTCCCAGATTTGCGTGCCTGTTTCTAGATCCCACACCCTGATTGTGGTGTCCCAACTACAACTCGCCAGTAGTTTGCCGTCGGGACTCATCGCTACGGCATCGACTAGGTTGGTGTGACCGCGCAATGTCCGCAGTTCTTTCCCTTGAGCGAGGTTCCAAATTTTAATACTGGTGTCTTGGCTTCCACTCACGAGGGTGTTGCCATCAGGCGCGATCGCGACGGAATTAACATAGCCAATATGCCCCGCCATCGTTTTCGTGACTTTCCCAGTAGATAAATCCCATGCTTTAATCGTTTTATCGCGACTTCCACTCACCAAGGTCTTTCCATCTGGGCTAAGCGTAAGAGAACTGACTAACTGTGTATGAGCTTTAAGCGTTGCTTTCTCTTTACCAGCGATTAAGTCCCATACTTTGATCGTTTTATCTCCCCCCGTGCTAAAAAGCGTCTGCCCGTCGGGTGAAATCACCAGAGCCGTCACTGGTTGCCCATGTCCATTCAGCGTCTGAAGGCAATCAAAGAGCTGATAGTGACTGTAACCCGCTAAAGCCTCTTGTACTCTTGACTCTGGAATTCGCCAAAGCAGCAAACGCGCCGCCCGTTGCACTTTACCAGATTCATCTTCTAAAGCTTCTAAGACTAAATCGATACCTGCACTTCCATAGGCGATCGCTTCTCTCAGGGCAGCAATCCTTTGGGGCACAGACACGCTGGCAAGCCGACTCTTTACGCCTGCAATGCCGCCTAAAACCACACTCCCTAATGGCATGGGGGCATGTCCCCCTAGAACGACATCAAAGTTTCTAGGCTGAACGCGAGAATGGGGGTGAGAAGGATTGGAATTCTGAGTCGTCAAAAAATTAGACCTCATCATCTGGATCGATACCTAAGGCTCGAAGGCGACTAGCTAATCGCTCGGCACGTTGACGTTCTTGTTGGTGCTTTTGTTGTGGCGCAATATCATCCTCCAACCATTGCTTGTAAGAACCACGTCTACCCCTTGGTCTGCCAAAAACTACCATCACATCTGGCGCAGTACGTTTTAGGGCATAGCGAACAGGATACCAAGCCAGATCCCCTGCGATGAATACATTCGGATCGTCCGCAAAGATAATCTCTAGATTTTCTTCGATAATTACAATCCAGCGATATTGCTCTGTATTGTCAGACATCGGATTGCCGTCACTGTCAGGATAGTCAATTTCTGGAGAAGCGATCGGTTGCGAAATCATAGACCTGCCCTCAAAATGGGTGGAGAGACATGTTTTTCTCAGTATACAAATTATTCTGCGCTTTAGAATCTTGGGTTATCTCAGAGCTTTTACCTATTCTTCGTTTCAGATCTTGTTACCAAAATTGTAACCATGCAAGATCCCTGGGTTAATTAGGGTAAATTTAAAGTAATTGAAATCTGAGGCTTCTCATGTTTACCCCATTGACCCTACGCGTTGTTGCAATTGCTGTTGCATTGATTGGCGGTATTACCATCGCTGGTTATCCTCACTGGAGCGACTCATCAGCTATTTCCAGCCGTTTAAAAGATGAGAAGCTCAAGAATAATGCTACTGAACCCACGCCACTGCCGACCTCACTCTCAGTGCCAAGAAAATACAATATGCCCCAAAACGCACCTGTCTCGATCGCGATCAATCAAAATGGAAACATTCGCCGCGCCGATCCTAGAGGCTATATCAATGTTGCCATTCGAGAAACTTACAAAATTGAAATTTCCTCACCTGCCTATACCAGTGCGGTCAGTGTCAAGATCGACGGGGTTCCAATTATTGATGGATTGATCTGCGATCGCACGGTTACCCTAGAAAGACCCCTCGCGATCGCCAAGCAATTCATCGTTCTAGAAGAAGGGAATCCTGGTTTGGATCGAGATGGTGGTGTCAATAATCCCGATCTAGGTTTAATTGAGGTGACATTTGTGCCAATCAAACGCAAAGCGATCGCCCTAGAGACCATGCCGAGATCCCAAGAACCACCTTCAGCCGCTGCTCCATCAAGAGATGAAGTATCTAAATCCACTGCTGGTGCAAATCGCAGCAGTACGCCTGTCGGTACTGGTTTAAGTGGCACTTCCTCGCAAGAGTTTGTGGCAACGAATGAATGGGTAGAAGCCCCAGAAATTGCTCCCACCTATACCAAAAAATATCGTTTGATGGGAATTCGTTCGTCAGATCCTGTAACACTACACAACATGAAGCAGCCACCTTATCCCATAACCGATCCAGTACCACCTAGGTTGTAATTGGATAAGCTTTTGCAGGCTGTGCTACGGATCGTTACAATTCATTTAGGATCGATACAGAACAAGGCGTTAGTCCTTGTTCTGTATCGATTAATTTTTGCTGTCACAGTTGAACATCCAGCAAATGCCAAACTGGTCAACTAGGCTGCCAAAATAGTCACCCCAAAACATTTCTTGCAGAGGCATTTCGACTTTGCCACCTTCTGAGAGTGCTTTGAATAGGCGATCGGTTTCCGTACGAGTGTCTGGTTCGAGGTTGATAAACATATTATTGCCCTGCGTCATGGTAAATCCCATGGATTCGGGGGCATCGGTTCCCATCAAGACATGACCACCCAAGATCGGTAAGGCAACATGCATGACGAGATTTTGGTCGGCTTCTGCCAGTGGCGGTTGGTCGGGATGCGCGGGGATATCTTTGAATCGTGCGATTGGTGACGCAAAATCCCCACCAAAGATCGATTTGTAAAATAAGAAGGCGGCTTCGGTTGATCGAGGGAAATTGAGGTAGGTACTAACGCGGGACATTTTGGACTCCTTAAAAAGTGTGAATGGGTATGAGAGTGAAGGGCTAGGGCAGATTATCCGTTTGCGAAGGCAGGTGAATTGAAAAGCACAAGATCGATCTGCTCTCGTTATTCCCGATCGAAGGCTTCCCTTAGGGTTTTAATATCAAGTTTTTGCATTTGCATCATGGCTTGCATAACTTGTTGCGTTTTCGCCACATCTTTGTCATGCATCATCTCAATGAAGGCTGAAGGAATGATCTGCCACGATACGCCATATTTATCCTGAAGCCAGCCACAGTTATGTTTTTCTCCACCCTCAGAGAGCTTCTCCCACAACGCGTCTACCTCTTCCTGATTCTCACAATTCACTGCAAACGATATGGCTGGAGAGAAGGTGAATTGCGGACCGCCATTTAAGGCTACGAAGGTTTGACCGTCGATTTGAAATGCTACAACCATGACCGTTCCCTTTTCTCCAGGAGCAGCTTCTCCATACCTTACGACGTTTACAATCGTTGAATTCCTAAAAATGGAGGTATAAAAGTCCACTGCCTCCTCAGCTTTCCCATCAAACCATAAATGTGGGGTGATTTTTTGCACGATATTTTACTCCTTTGCCTATGGATTAAATTGCCTTGCCGTTTGCGCGATCGCTTTGCAGGTTTTCCACGATTACAGAGGGAAAATTCCCAATGAAAGCGATCGCAGATCTTTCCCTTGCTTGCAGAATCAAAGTCTAGGATTCTTTCTCACAGTTCACCATCCAAGGGATGCCGAAGCGATCGGTGACCGTACCAAATCGGAAAGCCCAGAAAGTCTGTTGGATGGGCATCTGCACGGTTCCATTTTCTGCCAAAAGGTGAAAAATGCGTTCCGCCTCTGCGGGATTGTCAATGGCGAGATTCACGCAGAAGCCTTTACTTTCTTCAAACATCTGGGGAGGACAGTCACCCCCCATCAAAACCCAGTCACCGACTTCGAGACGGATATGCATGATTTTCTCGCCAGGCATTTCAGTCATTTGTCCTTCTGGTGGAGCATTCTCATTGAGGAACTTCATGGCGATTTTGCCACCGAGACATTCTTCGTAAAACTCAAAAGCTTCTTGGCAGTTGCCATTGAAAAAGAGATAAGGATTAAGTTGCATTGTATTCTCCTATTTGTTGGTAAATGATTTCTGTGCGATTGATTTCCTGAACCTTATGCCGCCTGAGTTTGCATTTCCATAAATTCAGATGCGACTTCCTGCACATCAGGGGGAAAATCCTCAAATTCTTGAATCTGGCGAATTTCAAGGATTTCGTTCTCTGAAGCTGGGCAGCGTAAAGCCCAAGCGATCGCTTCTTCTCTAGACTTCACCTGAATCATCCAATAGCCACCAAGGACTTCCTGCACACCCGCAAAAGGGGCATAGGTAGCTGCTGGCTTACCACCTGAAAACGTAATGCGGGCTCCCATCGATGGTGGATGAAGCCCTTCAAGGGATAAAAGTACTCCAGCTTCTTGTAGCGCTTTGTTGTATTGCATCATCGCTTCAACAGCCTTTGGCTCGGGCATCGTTCCAGGGGTTGCATTCTCGTAGCCTTTTGGAATCATCAACATCATAAATCGCATGGAAGTATCTCCTAAAGAACTATTTGTTTATGGGTATGATTGGGACGCATTGCTCTCTCTTGCAAACGTCATTATTCTAGAATATGTTTGATATTTGTACAAATATCAAACATATCTTTACATGAAACCTCTTCACCTTTTCTCTGGCAAGCCAGCAACTTCAACCACGGGTCTAATTTCGACCGTGCCGACACTAGCCCCAGGAATCCTCGCCGCGATCGCGATCGCTTCGTCAAGATCCTCGGCATCAATGAGAAAGAACCCACCCAGTTGTTCGCGCGTTTCTGCGAATGGGCCATCGGTAACCAACGATTTGCCCTCACGAACGCGAATGCTGGTCGCTGTTGTGACTGGGTATAACGGTGCGGTGGATATAAACTGACCATTAGCATGGAGTTCTTGGGCGAGTTGGGCGGACTTCACATAACATTGCGCCCGTTCGGTTTCGCTCAAAGCATTTTCCTCCATGTAAATCAGCATCATGTATTTCATCGATCTGCCTCCGTTTTTGCCTCGGTTAACTTTTCTCTATGCGTCCCTCTATTTATTAGTCGAACGGCGATCGCTCAAATCGACAACTGCCAGAAAATTTTTTGCGATCGGGTTTAAGATCTTGGCTTACCGTCTTTATTTACCCGAAACTTGTTCGTTTGTAGCTTGTTTGTATAGTTAAGTCGAACGGCGATCGCTCAAATCGACACCTTACCAGATGTTTTTTATGATTAGGTTATGCCTACCTCAAAATTAGATGTCGATCGCGCAATCGACACTGTGTATCGCGCGGATTGGGGCAGGATCGTCGCCACCCTGATCCGCCTCGTTAGGGATTTTGACCTTGCCGAAGAGTCGGCACAGGAAGCCTTTACCTCTGCGGTGGATCGATGGCATTCCGCTGGCATTCCAGAATTACCCCGCGCGTGGATTATTCAGACGGCTCGACATAAAGCGATCGATCGCCTCCGACGCAGAACGAAGCTTACAGAAAAGCTTGAATCCTATACTGCATCCGAACTAGCTCAGACTCTGGAAGAGCCAGACGACCCCAGCGAAATCCCCGACGAACGCCTGAGGTTGATTTTTACTTGTTGCCACCCTGCACTGGCGATCGAAGCACAGGTGGCGCTAACCTTACGAATGCTCGGCGGTCTCGAAACCGATGCGATCGCGCGGGCATTTCTCGTAACCTCAGCAACAATGGCACAGCGCCTCGTACGAGCCAAGCGTAAAATTCGCGATGCAGGGATTCCTTACACAGTACTTAGCACCTACGATCTGTCCGCGCGAGTGGATGCTGTATTGACGACTATCTATCTCATTTTCAACGAAGGATATGCGGCTACCCGTGGCGAGACCATTGTAAGAGCCGATCTCTGTGCCGAGGCGATTAGGCTTGGACGACTTGTGAGAATGTTAATGGAACCGCAACCACCCGCAGAAGTAACGGCTCTTTTGGCGCTCATGTTGTTGCACGATTCGCGGCGCGATGCCCGTCACGATCGGGCAGGCAATCTCATCTTGCTGGAAGAACAGGATCGCAGCCGCTGGAACCACAAGCAGATTGCCGAGGCATTACCGCTTGTGGAGGAGTCGTTGCGTGTTGGTGGCACTAACTCCTACGCAGTGCAAGCCGCGATCGCTGCCCTGCACTGTCAGGCAACACGAGCAGAGGAAACCGATTGGAAGCAGATCGTAGGACTTTACGATTTGCTCGATCGCTTACAACTTTCGCCAATCGTGTCGCTCAATCGTGCAGTGGCGATCGCAATGGTGGAGGGGCCGCAAGCGGCACTCGTACTGATGGAAGCGATCGCTTCCGAACTCGAAAACTACCATCTATTTCATGCGGCACGTGCCGATCTGTATCGCCGCATGGGAGCCTCAAAGGAAGCCGCTCTGAGCTATACCCTTGCCCTAGGATTGGTCACCAATGACAGCGAACGACGCTTTCTCGAACGTCGATTGTGTGAAGTATTGAAAAAGCTAGGCTAATAGGCGATCGCGATCGACCGCCGCTCAGCCAACCATAGCTCAGCCAACAATTAAGAGATAATACATAGATAGCGCCAAGGAGAAAAGTCGATGACTGTAGCGATCGCCAAAACAACCTCTCCAGAGATCCAGCAAGAAAGCTCTAAAAAGATGACTTTTGAGGAGTTTCTTGAGTTTGATGATGGCTTAGATAACAGTTTTTATGAGTTGGAGAATGGAGAATTAATTCGGATGCCCCTTGAGAGTGAAATCAATCGGCGAATTGCCTCATTTTTGTTTGCGTACTTTTTACAATCAGGCATCCCGTCTTATCGCTTGAGTATGAAGACTGAGGTTGCAGTGCATAGCCAAAGGGTGGGTGTCCGTATCCCCGATTTGGTTGTGTTTTCTGAAGATTTGGCTATGGCGATGCAGGGGGCGACGCGATCGCTGGTTTTAATGGATATGCCACCACCTGAGTTGGTGGTAGAGGTGGTGAGTCCAACTCAAGAAAGTCGAGACTATCGCTATAAGCGTTCTGAATATGCGGCGCGAGGAATTTTAGAGTATTGGATTGTGGATGCGATCGCGCAGAAGGTGACACTGTTGCATTGGGTGGAAGGTTTTTACGATGAGTTTGTGTTTACGGGTGATATGGCAATTAATTCGCCTCTGCTCGGTAGTTTAGAGTTAACTGCGGCGCAGGTTTTGCAAGGATAGCGATTCCTACGGATGCGATTCCCGCCGCGTTTTGGCTGAGGCAATTTATACCCTACGTTATGAGCGAACTTAGATAATGTTCTTATATATGGGCGATACTGGATTCGAACCAGTGACCCCTTCCGTGTGAAGGAAGTGCGCTACCACTGTGCTAATCGCCCCAGATTAATTTGGTGAGGAACAATCTTAGCAGATTTGCATCAATATGAGAATGTATAGCAATCCTAAATAAATTGTCATGAATTTGCAGCGTAGGCATCTTGTCTGCAAGGGCTAGAATCCCTGACTACGCCCACAAATAATTAAAGATCGATTTAGACCATTTTAAAACTCCGCTAATTTTCAAAGCTACACTAAAGATGCTCGCAACCCTGTGAAACCCAATGCTACATTTTACAAAATATTTCGCGTTAGGGGCAATTCTCTTACTCGCAGCCCCGATCGCCCCAAGCTTTGCTGATAAATCCGAGCCAAAACCAACTGCTCCAGCCACTGAAACGCCAATCCAAGGCGATCGCCAAATAGACTGTAAAGCCCAGCAAGTGGCAGCGCAGGCGATCGACTTGGCTGGAACCATAGTGACTCCTAGTGAAGTTGCCAAGGCGATCGTGCAAACTGCAAAGGGACTTCAAGATGTCAATGTGCCAGAAATGAGTTTCTTAGATCCCAAGCAGGTTCAGACGATCGAGTCAGCACTAAGTTTGGCAAAATTAATGACAAGAAACCTAGACGCCGAAGCCCTCAAGCCTACGATCGCATCGCTCTATAAAAATGTCCGCGAAACAGCCAAGAAAAATGCTCAGTGTTCTGGACAATAATTCCGTTGGCTTCGACTCCGCTCAGCCAACAGTAGAGTGTGAGAAATTGTCTAACTTCTCAGGCTCACTCTAAATTTTTCTTCTAAGGTATCGCGTACTTTTTGATGGACGGGATTGATATCAGCATCGGTCAGGGTGCGATCGCTGGCACGATAGACCAAGCGAAATGCTAAGCTGCGCTGACCTTCTGGTACGCCTTCACCTGTGTATTGATCGAATAACGTGACAGACGATAACAACTCTCCACCCGCACTCGTAATCGATCGCTGAATCTCTGCAACTGTAGTCTTAAGCGGCGCAAAAAAGGCAATGTCGCGATCGCTACTGGGATAGGTGGAGTAAGGCTTAAACACAGGGATAGATTTCCGAGCGATCGCTTCTAGTAAGGCATAGAGATCTAGTTCAAAGGCATAAATCTGTTCGGGTAACTCTCGCTCCGCTCTCAGTTGAGGATGTAATTGCCCGAAAGTGCCCAATCGTTCGCCCGAAACCCACAGCGAAGCGGTACGACCAGGGTGTAAGCGATCGTCTTTTTGATCGGGTTGAAACTCGACATTTACATCTAAGTAGTGAAATACCGTTTCTAGCAATCCTTTGGCTGCATACCAATCATAGGGCTGGGTGTTGTGCTGCCAAGTACCTACAGTGGGGTCGCCACCAAAAATTCCAGCAAGGTGATCGGTTTCGCCACTGCCTTCTTCATCCTTTCCAAAGACGCGCCCCACTTCAAAGGCATTTAAAATACCGTTCCCTTGGCTGAGATTATAGACGCAGGCATCGATCAAACCTGTAAGCAAATCTAGACGCAGGGCACTATATTCCGTCGCTACAGGATTGGTGATTTTAATCTGATCGGAACTGGTCGGACTACAGAGCGACATATGAATCACTTCCGTTAGACCCGCACCCCTCAGGGCTGAGCGCACTTGACGCAGCAAAATCTGATCGGTAGATAGATAGCCTAGCTCTGTGCGAGCGGGCAGGGTTTCGCAAAACTTGTCATAGCCATAGATCCGCGCAACTTCTTCGATCAGGTCAATTTCTCGCTCGATGTCCGCATAGCGATAGGAAGGAACTTTCACCAGCCAACGCGTGGTGCTTTCTTCAGAGGACTCGGACTCATCTGAGGATGCTTCTGCAGATGCTTCCGCAGGTTTGATCCGCTCTAGTTCAAAGGAAAGCGATCGCAGGGTTTTTTCGACATCTTCCTCGGTTAAATAGGTAATCGTGCCGTTCTCTAGTTCAATTTCACCCAGTACTTGCAAAATTCTTTCGAGGCGCAGCTCAATCGTGCGTGTCATCGGGGCGCGGTAATCGACCGTACTTTGCTCGACCACTTTACCGCCAGCAAGTTGGACGATCGTTTGGATGGCTTTGTCGCTGGCAGTTTCTAGGGCAGCGACATTGACACCACGTTCGTAACGGGCAGAAGCCTCTGTGCGTAGGGCTTGGGCTCTTGCCGATCGCCGAATTGTGGCTTGATCGAATAGGGCTGCTTCTAAAACGATATTGGTGGTAGTGTCTGAAACCTCATTGGTCTCACTGCCCATCACACCTGCGATTGCGACAGGAATATCCCCTGACGTAATCACCAAGTTTTGACTGTGCAAAGCACGCTCTTGACCATCGAGGGTGGTTAGGCTTTCTTTAGGCTTGGCAAATCTCACGCCAATGTTCATCCCTTCGGCTAACGTATCGGCATCAAAGGCATGGAGCGGCTGTCCCCACTCTAAGAGAATGAAGTTGGTGATATCGACAATATTGTTAATCGACCGCATTCCCGCTGCTTCTAAATGCCGTTGCAACCACTCAGGCGAGGGGGCAACCTTCACGCCTTGAATTAACGTGCCGATGTAGGCAGGACAGGCTTTGGCATCAGCGATCGCCACCCATTCTGACTTTTTAGGCTGATGCTCGATCGTGGCGAGAGGTAAGCAAACATCTTTACCCAGTAGCGCTGCCACTTCACGGGCAATGCCGACCATACTGAGCGCGTCAGCCCGATTTGCTGTGGATGAGACGTCCAAGATGGCATCATCCAGCCCCAACAGTGGACGAACGTCTGTACCTAGGGGTATGCCTTCTTCAAATTCATAAATGCCGCTTGATTCTTTGGCTAGTCCTAGTTCGGCTAGGGAGCAAATCATGCCCTCCGATCTCACACCCCGCAGTTTGGTGGGGCGCAGCTTTAGATCGACAATAGGTAAATAGGTGCCGATGGTAGCAACGGGGACATATAGGTCTTGTCGAGCATTGGCAGCACCACAGACAATGGTGAGTTTCTCTACTGCCCCAATATCAACCGTACATACTTGCAACTTATCGGCGTTAGGATGGCGATCGGTGGTGATAATTTTGCCCACAACCACCCCATCTGCCCAAGTGCGTCTGTCTTCTATTGACTCTACTTCAAAGCCAGCCATATCTAGCTTTTCTGCCAGTTCCTGTGGGGACAGATCGAAATCTACGAGTTCCCGAAGCCAATTTAGAGAGATACGCATTTAAAACTTAAAACTATGCTGAGTTGCCATTCGGTTTAATTTTGCCACAATTGAGAGACAGCTTTCAGCTAAGAATGGGTAATTCGCTGTTAGCTGTTAGCTTTTTCGGAATAACTGCTCGCTGACAACCTAAAACCGATAACCAAGCAATGACTGACCAGCCCAATATCGAAAACCCAGCAACTGAAAAAATCATAGATGCGGAATTAAGCGATCGCATTGCTTCGCGACTCAACACACTGCGGGAAACCTTGCCTCCCAGCGTTAAGCTTGTTGCTGTCAGTAAATATACGTCTGTAGCTGCGATGCGGGCTGCCTATGCCGCAGGCATTCGAGATTTTGGTGAGTCGCGCATCCAAGAAATTAGCCAGAAACAACAGGAACTGCAAGATCTGCCAGATATCACTTGGCACATGATCGGACATCTTCAGAGTAATAAAGTCAAACAGGCAATATCTATATGTGATTGGATTCACTCGATCGATCGCCTCAGCCTAGCCCAGCAGTGCGATCGCTTCATTCCAGAACTGGGAAGATCGCCAAAATTATGCCTACAAGTCAAGCTGGCAAATGATCCCGACAAATTTGGCTGGGAGGTCGAACAACTGTTGACAGATCTACCTGCCTTGCAGCAATGCCAAAACTTAAATCTCGTGGGGCTGATGACGATTTTGCCCCTAGGGTTAGACGAAACACAGGCATATCAGGTCTTTCAAGATACGGCAAAGCTAGCAGAAAAGTTGCGATCGCTTGGTTGGTCAAACATTACAGAACTATCGATGGGGATGTCGGGAGATTACGCGATCGCGGTCAAGGCAGGCGCGACCCTCGTGCGGGTGGGTAGCCGCATATTTTCTTAAAAGAATTGGAATTTACTTGGCGATCGGCAATGAACCTGCTAAAGTACCCGCTAAGCTACTCGCAGTGTTTTGAAAATTTACTATTTTAGCGAGTAATTTTTTAGTGGAAATTTTATGGCTATCTTTAATTCTGTTTAAACAGATAGTCAAAGATTAAGAAATCAGACAATTTCAGACAATTATTAAGGAATAACTTATCGATTCTCATCGATCTTGAAGTATAAAACATCTGTTTTTGATACGCCCCACCAATAAATCAAAAGCAAATTGTATCTGTCAATACATTCACTCTGATTGAAATATTTTAATTGCCTATTCCTTAAAAAGATAATGTAATAGAATTTTCTGGATCGTCGATCTGGACAGACCAAACGGTATTTCCCAAAGTTAGGAATTAAGTTGCATTTTTTGTGATTTAATGCTTTTCTAACTACACAAATAAGTTCTTCATCGTGTCTTACTCGATTGGGTATAGCGACGTTGAATTATTTGAACTAAGCCTAAGAAATTTTAGCGATCGGTTCAGTACACAAAACTTTACATATTGAACTAGCTTTTTTTTTAGATTTCGGTTACAGTCTGCGGATAAAAGTTTCACAGTACGCTTTATCACAAAGCCAAGTGGCATTTTTAGCGATCTAAGCCCCTAGACAAAGCTGTTACGGCAATGAAAAACTTCTCGATTTGTCTAGCACTCACACAGTTTAGGTTTTGTTCGTTTTTACCAGCCAACGAGGAGTTCAATCAGGAGTTATAAAATGGGAATCTTCACTAAGCTCAAGGATTTTGTCGGTCTCTCGGAACCTCATGAGTATGAATATGAATACGATGAAGCCTCTGGTAGAGAGTATCAAGAGCTTTACCAAGAGGAAAATAATGTGACACCAGAAGAAGAAGACACCCAACCCCGTCGTACTCGTTCTTCGGTGTTAAGACCAACCTCTGAAGGCATGAGCAATGTAATTGGTATGCCCGGAGCTAGTAATGGCATCTCACAAGTTGTTGTGATGGAGCCTCGCAGCTTTGAAGAAATGCCTCAAGCAATTCAAGCACTGCGCGAACGTAAGTCCGTCGTTCTCAACCTCACAATGATGGATCCCGATCAAGCTCAACGTGCGGTCGATTTCGTTGCAGGTGGTACCTATGCCCTAGATGGTCACCAAGAAAGAATCGGCGATAGCATCTTCTTGTTTGCACCTTCCTGCGTACAGGTCATGAGCCAAGCTACAGTTATGTCTGAGCCTCCTATGCCTCAGGTGCGTGTAGCAGCAAGACCCACAACACCAGCACCCGCATGGTCTGCTGATATGCCTGTCAGTCGCTTTGCCCAATAGGGTTGATTTAGTCGTTTTCTCTAGCTTTAGCCAGTGAAAACAAACCCAAACGTTCCACTGTTTTGCAGCTAGCGCATTTCAGTCAATGAGACTTAGATATACTTCAATACAGCAATCAAGATGCGTTTGTAATTGCTTGATAGCCACCACCTATCCTTTCCAGTAGTGGCTGCTCTACAGATGATTCAAGGTTGCTGTAAAGTTGCTATGTTAAAATTTTCAAAAAACTGGAACACATTTCCCTTTACCTTAAAAGGTGTGGAGCGCGAAGCTCAAGTTCTATTTTGTGCCAATTCAAACAAGATTGGTATTCGTTTCTGTTATTAGAATTTCTTAGAAAAGCAAGTTAGAGGTATCGTTGGCAATTCAGTTAGGCATTGTCGGTGGTGGCGTTATGGGGGAGGCGATTCTCTCCTGTCTGCTTGCTCAAGCTATCTATGCCCCCGAACAGGTGTACGTTACCGATCCTCAACTCGATCGCCGCAATTATCTTGCGAGTAAGTACGGTGTACAGGTAAGTGCAAACAATGCGATCGCTTGTGAAGCCGATGTCATTCTCTTGGCAGTGAAACCCCAAGCCCTCACAGCAGCGACTGTTGGCTTGGCTAGTACGCCCGTATCTTTAGTAATTTCTATTCTTGCTGGTGTGACTCTAGAGACATTAGAGTCTATTTTTGTTGATAAGGCAGTCATTCGGGCAATGCCCAATACCCCCGCACAGGTTGGGGCAGGTGTTACCGCGATCGCGCCGGGAAAGTCAGTTACGCAAGCTCATATCGATACAGCGCGTAGGATTTTTGCCAGCGTGGGTGAAGTGGTTGAGCTGCCAGAGTCTTTGTTAAATGCGGTTACGGGTCTATCTGGTTCTGGCCCTGCCTATGTAGCTTTGGTGGTGGAAGCTTTGTCAGATGGTGGTGTTGCCGCAGGTTTGCCCAGAGCGATCGCGACAAAATTAGCAATTCAAACTGTTTTGGGAACAGCGCAGTTATTGCATCAAACGGGTTTACATCCAGCCCAGTTAAAAGATCGAGTCACCAGCCCCGGTGGAACTACGATCGCGGGGATCGCCCAATTAGAAAGATCTGGCGTGCGATCGGGACTGATCGATGCGGTGATCGCTGCAACCCAAAGGGCACAAGAGCTTGGTAGCTAAGGTTTTGCCTACAATCGCGTAGAACGTTTATTCTGACTAATCCCTATAGCACTCGGCTACGCCATTTCTTTGGGTCTTGAGAACAGTGAAAAACTGTATAGACAATTATGTTTTACCAGATATTATGCGTGAACTACATCTTGTCTTCCCAATCGAGCTACGTGAGATTGAATGACTTCAATCAAAATCTGGCGCAATTCCTCAGCAGTATCAGTCGTCATCCCAAGGATCTATAAAAAAGCCGCGCTTTGTGCTTGCCATCGTCGTGTTCTGGAATGAGATAGTAGTCACGAAGTTTACGAATATAAGCAACTGCCTTCTCTGTATTGAGAATGAGCTATAGGTAAAGTTGTTACAGATAAGCAGTCCTTAGTTTACCTAGAAATCTGCGGCGTAGGCTGTTTGTTGAGAGGTTGAACTTTTGGCTCTAGCTGAATTTGAAACCATGCACCTAAATAAGCACCCAACACCAAGGCGATTAGCCAGGATGCGAATGATACAGTTCGCCTTATAATTTTACCCTTTTCATTTTGTGCATTCAGTTCCTTCCTAAGAGTTTCCTCCATCTCTGTCTTAAACGCAGAGAACTCATTTTGATTCGTTTGAGCCAGAATGGCATATCTTTCAGCTATTTGTTTTTTCTGATCGATCTCCTTTGCTAAAAATTCAAGTTGGTCAGCTTGCCTTTCAAGGTCACCTTGCAAGCTTGAAATTATATTACTAGCTTCTGTTATGTGCATTCTTGCAGAGGCTATACGTTCCTCCCCTTCTGCCTCATTTTCTGACGTGGGAAATAGGTCAGCAAAATATTTGCCGACCACATGTTTACTAACGCTTTGAATCTGACTTTCTGTAAGCAATTTCCCCGTGAGAAGCTTAATAGCTTCTCTAGAAGCTTCGCTGATAAGAGTAACAAGGTCTACCATTTGATACTGAACAACTGAATCATACCGACAGGCAATCTCAAACTCACTGATATCGCTGATCACTTAGCGGAACACGCCGATCTCCCAACATAGACAGAACTCAACCATTCTGTCAATGGATTTCGTGATTTTATCATATACTGTCAGGTTTTGTATGACACAGTCGATAGAACCATCATTTGTAAATTAGCGGATTAGTTGCCGATTTTATCTCATCTCTTTAATTCTAGTTTTTGGCGAATGGCCGCTTGAACTTTTTGATCGAAATCAGGATCGATAGGATTGGCAATAATTCTGAGCGGAAGTTGGTTGATTCTATCTAAGTAAGCCTGAAAAGCAGCGCGATCGCCTCGATGCTTGAGAAAATACTGTTTCAGCTCAATCTTAGACATGGCATTATAGTTAACTTGGCTCATCTGCAAACGCTCCATTCGGTAAGATTTGAAACTCAAGCTCCTCATCATATCCAGCTAATACATATACGTTGTGAGTTCGAGCATCAACGCAAATTAGATGTATAGGCTGAAGCATCGTGTAAGTTAGCTGGTAGCAGATACGATACAAACTGCTTAGCTGATCGGCAGTAGGTATTTCATTCACGCAATTAAAGACCTCAAATATACCTAACCGATAATTCTGTGTCTTGAATAAGATATTAGCAAAAATCAGAAAAACTATCCTTTTTGTAAGCTCAGCGATCGCGAACTACTACAAGAAAGTACTGCAAGAAAGTTAAGATAAAAGCGCAAACTTTTGATTTAACAGCAGATAGCGAGTCGCTAGAAGCTCAAAGCTATACATGGATTATCGTGAAGCAGGCGTAGATATCGAGGCGGGGCGGACTTTTGTCGAGCAAATTCGCGGTCATGTCGCTAAAACCAATCGTCCCGGTGTACTGGGAGAGTTAGGTGGATTTGGCGGTTTATTTGAACTTCCGACAGGATATCGCCAACCCGTACTCGTTTCAGGGACAGATGGTGTGGGCACAAAGTTAAAAATTGCCCATGCTTGCGATCGCCACGATACGGTGGGCATCGATCTGGTTGCCATGTGTGTCAACGACGTGCTCACCTCTGGGGCAGAGCCATTATTCTTTTTAGATTATCTGGCTACGAGCAAATTAGAGCCTGCCCAACTGGTCGAAGTTGTGAAGGGTATCGCTCAAGGTTGTCAAATTGCCGGCTGCGCTTTACTCGGCGGCGAAACGGCCGAGATGCCGGGGTTTTATAGCAAGGGCGAATACGATCTCGCAGGGTTTTGTGTCGGAATCGCCGAAAAAGCGAATTTACTGAACGGCTCGCAAGTACAGATTGGCGATGTTGTGATTGGGCTAGCCAGTTCGGGCGTTCACAGCAATGGGTTCAGCTTAGTGCGTAAGATTGTGGCAGATGGTGGATTTGCGTGGAATCACATTCCTGATTTTTCCACGGCAACACCTAACGATCGCACGCTTGGAGAAATCTTGCTTGCATCGACGCAAATTTATGTCAAACCAGTTTTGGCAGCTTTGCGCTCCGATCTGGGTATTCACGGACTCGCGCATATTACGGGTGGCGGCTTACCTGAAAATCTACCGCGCTGTTTAGGTCAAGGGCAATCGGTGAGGGTTTCCACAAAAAGCTGGACAATTCCACCAATTTTCCACTGGCTAGCCGAGCAGGGTAAGGTCGAGAAACTGGAAATGTTTAACACCTTTAACATGGGCATTGGGATGGCTGTAGTCGTCGAGCCGAAAAAGGTTGAAGCGGTTTTACAGTGGTTCCAGAGCCAAGATCTACCTGCCGATCTCATTGGTGAAGTGGTTGCAGGCGATCGACAATTGTTGCTTGATTAAACAAAATGCCTTCATGGATTGCGATCGGGGTCATTACCTTTTTAGGCGGATTTTTGAGCAATTCGCTGATTACTCGCCGAGAGTTTCAATGGTTTCTCAGTCTGCGCCGCCCCAAATGGCTGACATTTGAATGGGCAATCCCTTTCATCTGGACGACGATTTTTATCTGTGCCGCTAGTTCTGCCTATCTGGTTTGGGAAAAGGAACCGAATAGCCTGAATACTTGGCTGTTTATGGGTGGCTATTTGGCTTTAGAAGCGGTCACAATGTCCTATACCCCTGCACTGATCAAGTTTCGCAGCCTCAAACTGGGGACTGCGATCGGGGGCACAGGGGCAGTCATTGGCATTTTGCTAGCGATCGCGGTGTTCCCTGTTTCGATCTGGGCGGCTTTGCTTTTATTGCCTTACGTGCTTTGGAGTCCCATAGGAACTTACACAACTTGGGTGATGGTCTATCTAAACCCACAAACCAAATAAGGAAATCCCAAAAAAAATGTAGGGGCAATTCATGAATTGCCCCTACATTTTTTTGAATTCGATTCGCGTTAGACGGAAGATCCGCCAACAACTTCTAGGATCTCTTGAGTAATGCTGGCTTGACGAGCTTTGTTGTACTGCAAGGTCAAACTGCTGATTAAATCTACAGCATTGTCGCTGGCATTATTCATTGCAGTCATCCGTGAGGCTAGTTCGCTGGCAGCAGCTTCTTGCATGGCGCGGAGCAACTGGTTATCTAGGTAAAGAGGCAAGAGGGCATTCAAGATTTGCACGGGCTCTTGCTCGAAAATCAAATCTCTAGGAGATTCGCGCACGGTGGTCTCAACCTTTTCTCTTTCGACTTGAAACTGACCGCCTCTGGTGATCAATCGGAAAATTTCATCGTCCGTAGGTTCGAGCCCTTGAGGTTCGATCGGCAAGAGGGTCTGAACTACTGGTTTAGAGCTAATCAGCGAAAGGAAGCGCGTGTAGATCAGTTCTACGCGATCGATCTTGCCCGCTAAGAAAGCAGAGATGGCTTCGTCCACGATCATGTTTGCCTCAGCAGCAGTGGGGATTTGCTCTAGGTTGGCAAATTTGGCAGCGATGGGCTGACTGCGACGGGTGAAGTACTGGACAGCTTTACGTCCAACCAAGATGTATTGGTAATCAATGCCTTGGGCTTTTAGCTCTTTGGCACGGTTTTCGGCGCGACGGATCACGTTTGTGTTGTAGCCACCACAGAGACCGCGATCGCCAGATATCACCAAAATACCCACTGTCTTAACAGGGCGCTCTTCTAACAGAGGCAAATTGGCATCTTCAAACTTGATACGGCTTTGAAGGCGGTAGAGAACTTGAGCCAAACGATCGGCAAAGGGACGTGTTGCTAAGACCTGCTGTTGGGCGCGCCGTACTTTGGCGGCGGCAACGAGGCGCATGGCTTCAGTAATTTTGCGTGTGTTTTTAACGCTAGAGATGCGATCGCGAATAAATTTAAGGTTTGCCATGAATTCAGTTTGCTACAAACATTGCAGGAGGTATTAGAACCATCTTAATAAAAAATTGCGCTTCTAAATCGCAAACTCTCGTAATATCCTGAGTCTAAGCAGTAATCCTTTTGTCTGAATCCATGATCGTACAGTCTCTCGACCTCACAAATGGCAGTTCTAACCCCGATCGCAGTTTTGGCGATCGCCCTCTAGAAATTGCTGGGCGGACGTTTCGCTCTCGCCTGATGACCGGAACGGGTAAATATAGCAATTTTGAGGTGATGCGACAGGCGATCGCCGCGAGTGGCAGCGAAATTGTCACCGTAGCCGTAAGACGCGTTCAAACCAATGCCCCAGGCCATGAAGGTCTTGCCGAAGCCCTAGATTGGCAAAAAATTTGGCTGTTACCTAACACCGCAGGTTGTCAAACCGCTGATGAAGCGGTGCGGGTGGCGCGTTTAGGACGAGAAATGGCGAAGATTTTGGGGCAAGAAGATAATAATTTTGTCAAATTAGAAGTCATTCCCGATCTCAAGTACCTGCTTCCCGATCCCATTGGTACGTATCGAGCTGCCGAGCAGCTAGTTAAGGAAGGCTTTGCCGTGTTGCCCTACATCAATGCTGACCCCATGTTGGCAAAAGCCCTCGAAGAAATAGGCTGTGTGACAGTGATGCCCCTAGGTTCGCCCATTGGTTCCGGTCAAGGAATTAAGAATGCTGCCAATATCGCCATTATCATCGACCAAGCCAAAGTACCCGTGGTGGTGGATGCAGGTATCGGCGTACCGAGCGAAGCCGCAGCCGCGATGGAATTAGGCGCAGATGCTTTGTTGATCAACACCGCGATCGCGCAGGCACAAAACCCGATCGCGATGGCAACGGCAATGGGCATGGCAACTACCGCAGGCAGGTTTGCCTACCTAGCTGGGCGCATTCCGATCAAAGCCTCAGCCAGTGCTAGTTCGCCTCTGACGGGGACAGTTAATTAGCTTTTAAAACGCTTATAATTTAGTGTTTTTAGAGAGATTTGAACCTTTTTCGTTCTTGGGTCGTCTAAAAACGCAAGGGGGATAAACTTATTGCAAACTCATTTAGAGGTTATACAAGATGCAACGTTTTATCCATAAACCACTCATGGCTCTAGGCATTTGCTTAGGCGTTAGTATGCTGTCTACATCTGCAGTAGTGGCAGGTGAGCTTACAGTCACAGGACAGAATAGAAACGCAACAACTAGTGTCACACGCGATGGCAATACAGTAACGGGCAATCGCACAGTTACTTATCCCAATGGGCGCACTAGATCGTCTACGGATACATATACATTCGACGGAAATGGTGGCTATGATGGCTCGGTAACGCGAACAAACCAGAATGGTCAAACCAATACTTACCAAATTGACGGACAGCGTACTCGCACAGGTAACACTGTAAACAATACAGGGACGGTTACTGGAGTCAATGGTCAGACGACCTATAACCGCACAGGTTCGTGCACAGGTGGTACTTGTAGCAATACTGGGACAATTACTGGGGCTAACGGCAAACAGACGACCTATAACCGCACAGGTTCATGCACAGGTGGTACTTGTAGCAATACTGGGACAATTACTGGAGTCAATGGCAAACAGACGACCTATAACCGCACGGGGTCGTGCACAGATGGCAACTGTACGGGTAATCGTGTAGTTACTTTCCCCAATGGCAAAACTCGTACCACAAACATCACAGGTACTCGCGAAGGTGGCGGCATGTTTTCAGGTAACGCAACAGTTACAGGTCGCAACGGCAACACTCGCACAGGGACTTTTCACCGATCTCGCTAAAAATTCGGGCGATTTAATCTGATTTTTCAATGGGGAGTATTATATTCCCTTTTTTTTTCGGTAACTTTATGTAAGCGACTGGTACCAATCAAACAAGGATTGCTATATCTGATTTCTAATATTCAAACACCCAAATTACCCAACCTTTTTTGGTTGTCGTAATCACGTAGCGATCGGACATTCGACTGGCAACTTTTTCTGTCTCCGCCCAATCTGAGAAGGCTTTAAAAAAACTGTAGGTATGCCCCTCATAGTCTAGACCAGCTACAGGTTTATCTAGGTCTTCCAATTTAAGATGGCGGTAGCACACCTGAGCAGGTTGGGTCACAAGGGCTTGGGAAAATCGGCTTGATGAAGAAGGTGGTTGAAACATGGCGATCGCTGCTGAAGTCAATGGATTTAATCTCCCCACATTTCCAAGAAATGCTTTCTGTCAAAGTAAAGTTTAGCTTTTATAGTTTGCCGCAGCGATCGCTGTAATACTCTGTATCCAAAGACAGAACTATGTTTGGCAGAATTGACAATCCATACTCATAACGATTATGATTTAGCTAATGAAATTCGAGCGCTGAGATATGGCAAAGATTCAAGCAGTTCCGATCCAAAAAATTCGTCGTCCATTGCCGCGCCAAAACGATCCAGTCAAAGTGCAAGCCCTCATGCAATCGATCGCTGAGATCGGTCAACAGGAGCCCATTGATGTGCTGGAAGTAGAAGGAGAATACTATGGTTTCTCTGGCTGTCACCGTTATGAAGCCTGCGATCGGCTTGGTCATGAGACAATCTTATGTAGAGTTCGCCGCGCACCCAAATCAGTGCTACAGATGCACTTGGCTTAAGTGGAGCTGAACCCATAACGGATCCTTTCCCCAGTTCCTAGAAAATCTTTGTACATCGATCCTTTGTACATCGAGCCTTTATACATTGATACAGAGCAAAGCTATCAATCCAACCCCCATAGCGAATCGGGAATTATGTAGAAATTGAGACAGGCATTTGGCGTTGGCAATATACTGAATATACCAAAACTGACAACTGACAACTGATAACTGATAACTGACCGCTACATCTAAAAACATACATTCGAGAAATTCAGGAGAAATTACTCATGGGTAAATCTAAAGACAAGGCAGCTCCAGAAATCAATCTGGGCATTGATGCCAAAGATCGTAAAGAGATCGCCACAGGACTCTCACACCTTCTGGCTGACACCTATTCTCTCTATCTCAAAACCCATAACTTCCATTGGAATGTGACAGGACCGATGTTCAATACCTTACATCTCATGTTTGAGACTCAGTATACCGAACTAGCTCTGGCAGTCGATCTAATTGCCGAGCGCATTCGGGCACTAGGTTTCCCTGCTCCTGGTACTTATTCGGAATATGCCAAACTCACTTCCATTCCAGAAACAGAGGGTGTTCCTAAAGCCGAAGAAATGTTACGTTTTTTGGTGGAGGGACAAGAAGCCGTGGTACGCACGGCGCGTTCGCTTTTCCCCACTGTGGACAAGGTGAATGATGAGCCTACAGCCGATCTGCTAACGCAACGGATGCAGCTTCACGAAAAGAATGCTTGGATGTTGCGAAGTATGTTAGAGGAATAGACACCTCCGCAAGTTGAGGCTTGATTGAGAGCAGTTAAAGCGCGATCGCATCCAAGGATAAAACCAATAGACAGGGGATGCGATCGCCAAATTAAAATCCTGAGGACGATGATGCTATCGGCTGTATAGGCGCGTAACTTCTAACAAGCGATCGCTCAGTTGCTCTGACAGTATTTCCAAGTCGTTAAAGCGCCAATCCCAGTTACCAGACGATGTCCCAGGGATATTCATACGGGCGCTATTATCTAAACCCAAAATATCTTGCAAAGGAATAATCGCCTGATTAGAAACCGATGCCATGGCGAGGCGAATCAGCACCCAATTAATTTCTTCACCCGCTGCATAGCCAACGATATATTTGTGGAATAGTTCTCGTTCGTATTTGCTAGCCCGTCGCCACCAGCCCACTGCCGTATCGTTATCATGCGTACCCGTATACACGACGCTATTCTTGGGATAATGGTGGGGTAAATGGAAGTTGTCGGGACCACCGCCAAAGGAGAAAAGTAAAACCCGCATTCCAGGGAACTCAAATCTATCCCTTAGTTCCTCCACTTCAGTGGTCATAATGCCCAGATCTTCCGCCATAATTGGCAAGCTTCCTAGCACCTCTTTTAGCCGCTCAAACAGTTCTACCCCGGGAGCTTTTTGCCATTCTCCATTTATGGCAGTTAACTCGCCTGAGGGGACTTGCCAAAATGCTTCAAACCCTCGGAAGTGATCGATGCGAATCAGGTCTACATAGCGATGTAAAAACTTAAATCTTTCGATCCACCAAGCAAACTCAGTTTCTTGCAGATATTCCCAGTTATAGACAGGATTTCCCCACAATTGTCCCGTTTCGCTAAAGTAGTCTGGTGGTACTCCTGCCATCATGTCTACCTCAAAGGTGTCTGGGTCTAGAGCAAAGTTTTCAGGATTTGCCCAGACATCCGCACTATGGTGAGAAACATAGATAGGAATATCGCCAATAATTTGAATATTCTGGTCGTTGGCATATTTTTTAAGTGCCAGCCATTGCTGAAAGAACTGGAACTGCAAAAACTTATGGAATGCAATCCGATCGCGTAAGACTTCTGTTTGTTCTCTGATTACTTCTGGCTGACGATGGGCGATCGCTTTGTCCCAATTATTCCAAGTCACCGATGGATTCTCTTCCACCAATGCCATAAATAGCGCATAATCGTCTAGCCACTTTGCTTCCTCCAAACAAAACTGACCATACTCATGATTATGTTGGTGCTTGAGTCGATCTTGGAAGCGATCGTAGGCAATTTGCAGCAATTGCATTTTGTAGAGAATTGCTCGATCGAATTCGACGATATCCGCTGCAAACTCTGGCACATCTTCAAAATCTGCCTCAGTCAGTAAGTTTTGTTCTACCAAGAGTTCTGGACTAATCAGTAAGTGATTGCCCGCGATCGCGCTATAGCTCATGTAGGGAGAGTTGCCATACCCTGTGGGTCCTAGTGGAAGCACTTGCCACAGTTTTTGTCCGCTTTTGGCAAGGAAATCAATAAACTGATAGGCTGACTGCCCCAAATCACCTATGCCAAACTGACTTGGCAAGGAAGTAGGATGCAGCAAAACTCCACTGGAACGCTGAAATGGCATATAGGCAACCGTTAAAATCTTGAGGTGAGTTGGAAAATCAAAACCAAGTTTTACTCTACATTAGAGATATGCCTAATGGGCAAAAGTTTTAATTTTTTACGACCTGCGTACCCTTAGGACAAGTAGGAGTGCCATCCTGTAAAAAGGGTTCGGGTAGTTTCGTAACTCCTGGAAGATCGGCGGCACAGAAAATTGAGGCTGTGGGCGAGATGCTCTTTACTACCTCTGGATGATTTTTAGAAACAGGCACAACAAAGACTGCTCCTACTTGGCTTCGCAGTGAAGACTTTTTGGGAATGCCATAACTAAATGCTGCATTCTTTGTAGCATGGATGGAGTATTTATAATCATCCGTTTCAGGCTCAATCCCATGGGTAAATCGAGGATCGAAAATAGAAGTAGCAAAAGTTCGATGGTTCATATAAAAGTTGTATTGACCTTGGTTTAAAGCATCAATACCAGTAAGTAGTGGAGGTAGCTCACAGCCAATACCAACGAATTTGAGTAAAAACGATGGTAAAGCCATAGCAATCAGCACACCCATAATGGATAGAGAAACCGTCCATCCTAGTATCCTATTTCTTCCTTTACGCTTGCGAAGTGCTTCAATCTCTGGATCTGAAGGGTCTTCTACAAGTGGGTTGCGAAGTTCCATCCTTTGAGATCCTTCATCCTTAATTTGCGTTTGCTTGTCTCTCATAACGATTTTCCTCCAACTATAAAAACTAGGGGTTTGATAATGTCTAGGTGACTGAATACTCCGTATCGACGATCGCTAAAGCTATATTTTCGCAGGGATAGTTGAGGGGGATGCGATCGCGATCGCAATCTGGCAGTGATACCTAGAATGCCTCAACACCGTTTGTCATTGACTTGTATTTTCAAGAGATCGCCTTTGGCAGATTCCATTGTTGCCAAACACTGACGACTCGAAGCAAAAAACATACCGTTATCCCCAATGCCATCATTAGATTGCGAGGCATTCCTCGACTGACACCAAAGATCGTGACGGCCGCTCCTACTAAGGCTGCAACTGCATAAATGTCAACTCGGAGTATGGATGGAATACGGGATAGCAAAATGTCACGCACAGTACCTCCGCCTACCCCTGCGATCGTTCCCATTAAAACTGACATTAGTGGGTCTATGCCATAATCAAGAGCTTTTGATGCACCTGCAATGGCAAACAACCCTAACCCAGCCGCATCAAGTACGACAATGATCGAAGAAGGAATCTGCACAACAAACTGGTGCAAAAAAAAGACGACGACCCCGCCTAAAATAGCTGTGATTAAATATCGCCGATCTCGAATTGATGCTGGAGGAACTGAGCCAATTAACAGGTCGCGAATAATTCCGCCTCCAGATGCTGTCACAAAAGACACCACCATCACGCCAAAAAAATCTAACTGTACTCCAATTGCTACCGTTGCACCCTCAAGGGCAAAGACAAACGTACCGACTAAATCCACTGCTAATAGAAACTTGTTGTTCTCTGGCATTTAACCTCTTCAAGCGATATGTGTAGGGATAATTTATTGCTCAAAGATTTTTCAAGGATTTTCTTTGTAAGCTCGAATCATTGCCTGCGTACCCTGGTCGCTCCCTCCATCTAGTTCGCTTACCTGTTGGAATAATTGTCTGGCGAGTTCTACTCCTGGTAAATCCTTGTCACGAGCGGCACGAATTTCTGTCACCAGTCTGAGATCTTTAAGCATATTCTTAATCGTAAATCCTGGCTCAAAGTCGGATTGAGAAACCTTGGAACCTAGATTGGTTAATGCCCAAGATGCCGCTGCCCCACTGCCGCATACTTCTATGACTAGATTGGGATCGATTTCCATTTGCTCGGCTAGTTGCATCGCCTCACAGAGAGCCACCATATAGATCGAAGCCAAGGTTTGATTGCAGAGTTTTACCCCCTGTCCGCTACCTACCGCACCGCATAGACGCATGGTTTTGCCCATCGCTGTAAATAAAGGCTGACATTCTGCAAAATCCTGCGGATCGCCACCTACCATGAATGTGAGCGTGGCATTTTTTGCCCCCACATCCCCGCCAGAGACGGGCGCATCGAGAAATCGTAAGGAACGATCGCTTAATGCTCGCCCAATTTGCTTGGCAGCATCTGACCCAATGGTGCTGCTATCGACAATCAAAGCCCCAGGTTTTGCACATTCGGCAACGCCCCCATGTCCTAAAATTACCGCTTTGACATCAGGCACATCGCCTAGACATAGCCAAATAACATCGGCATCCTGCACGGCTACCTGAAGTGATGGCGCAATAATTCCGCCAGCGTCTAGAAAGGCTGCAATGCTGGGACGATCTTTCGTGCGATTCCAACCCTTGACGGCAAAGCCACGCTTTACCAAGTTGGCCGCCATGGCACTTCCCATCACACCTAACCCTAAAAAGGCAATTTTCCGATCGGTCATGTTGAGACTTACCTATGTCGGGACTAGTTCGCCTGGTCGCAATTTCACCCATTTACCCATTTCGGGCGTAAAGCTCTCACAACCAACCACATCCCACTCCATCTGAATTTCATCATTATGGGTGCGAATGTTGACATTGATTGTGGGCGAGGTTGCCTCAAAATCAGGTGCTGCGGTTAGATGTGCTTGTTGATGCTGTTCTTCTACGGCATGGTAGGTCACGCAGCGATCGACGTAATGGCAGTTAATGCAAATACACATGGTCGTTAACAAGGAATTGAGTGGTTCCCAAAAAGCTGACAACTGGCAACGGACAACCGACAACTTTTCTACATCCTAACAAGCCAAACCAAGAAAGCGGATACAATACCTAGTAGAAGTTATAGATTCTCAACATTGACAGAAATATGGCATTAAAAAAGGGTTCGTTGGTGAAAGCAATTCGTGAAAAGCTAGAGAATAGTGTCGAAGCTCAAGCAAACGATACGCGTTGGTCTAGCTACATTTTTGAGACCAATGGTGAAGTTACCGAATTTCGCGGTGATTACGTACAGGTAAAGTTTGGGCAGGTGTCCACACCCCCGATTTGGTTGCATAAAGATCAGCTACAAGAGCAAGCTTAATGGCGTTGATTTTGACCAATGATGATGGCATTGATGCCCCTGGAATCTGGGCGCTACAGAAAGCTGTGGCTAAAGCCTTTGGCACTAAAGCCTTTGGTACTGGGGACATCATTGTCGCTCCGCGCGACCATCATTCAGGTTGCGGGCATCAGGTTACAACCCATAGCCCTATTCATGTCAGCAAACGCGCTGAGGATGTCTATGCGATCGCGGGTACACCTGCCGATTGCGTCCGCGTCGCGTTGGGGCATTTATGTTTGGGAGATCGACATCCTGAAATTAAACTTGTCCTGTCGGGCATTAACGATGGTGGCAATTTGGGTGCAGATGTCTATATTTCAGGCACAGTGGCAGCGGTGCGCGAAGCGGCACTGCACCGCATTCCAGGGATTGCAATTTCTCACTATCGCGCCAAGGGCAAACAGGTTGACTGGGAACGCGCTGCCGATCTGACGGCTCAAGTCTTAACCAAATTGTCTGGGCAGGCGATCCCTGCGGGGAGCTTTTGGAATGTTAACTTGCCCCACTTAGATGCCGATGCCCCCGATCCAGCCATGATATTTTGCGATCGCTCTACGCTGCCTTTACCTGTGAGTTTTAAGATCGAGGGCGAGTACCTCATGTATGCAGGTAATTATCAAAAACGCGATCGCTCTGAGGGCACAGATGTTGATGTCTGCTTTTCAGGCAATATCGCCATTACCCAAATTGATTTGTAAGAATTTCCCGATCTTGCGATTCCGCATAAGAGCGATCGTCCTAGGCGTTAACCTAGTTACTACCATAAAATAAAAGAAGGCAAAAACTAGTTTTGCCTTCTTTTATTTTCTTTTATTTTTAATGAGCTAATTAAAGCTAGAAATGGCGGGGGATGGATTTGAACCAACGACCTTCGGGTTATGAGCCCGACGAGCTACCAGGCTGCTCTACCCCGCGTTATGTAAATCAGTATAGCAGACTATATGGATAGATGCGTGCTAATTTCCTTAATTTGCTAGAAGCGCAAGCAAATCTAATCCTGAAAGACTTTAAGAGTATAGGTTTTAGGGATTTAATTTTGAATGCAAAATTTAGTAAGCACCTTTACCAAATAGGACGATTCTGACAGTTTCGACCAAAATGCTTAAATCTAAGTTGAGCGACCAATGATCGATATAAAACAAATCTAGGCGAGCTGCGTCATCAATTGTCGCTAAATCCGATCGCCCCGAAATTTGCCATAACCCTGTGATTCCAGGTACGACCAAATGTCTTGTATGATGCCAACTGTCAAACTTTGCCACGTCCCTAATCGGTAATGGGCGGGGCCCAACTAAACTCATTTGCCCGATCAGTACGTTAAACAACTGCGGTAGCTCATCCATACTCGTCCGTCGCAAAAAGTGGCCGATCGGGATGATGCGCGGATCCTGCTTAATTTTAAACATGACGCCATCTTTGCTCTCGTTTAAGCGTTCTAGTTCTGCTTGAAAACGTTCAGCATCCTTATACATACTGCGAAACTTCCACATGCGGAATACTTGCCCATGCAAGCCCACCCGTTCTTGGCAATAAAACACGCTGCCTTTAGAAGTGAGTTTGATCGCGATCGCTACAACAATAAACACAGGCGCAAGCACGAGCAGTCCGATCGCTGCCCCTACAAAGTCGAGCATCCGCTTAAAGCTATATTCCCAAACACTAAAAAACTGTGCTTCTAGCCGAATCATCGGCATGCCTGCAAAAATCTCTGGCGAGCCCCGTCGGTGCAGCATCATCAGGCTAGAGGGCAAAAGCCGCAACCCGATCCCAGCATTTCGCAGTTGCCAATACAAATTGGAGGCTAATTGGGTCTCAGGCAAATTTTCAGCAATCACCTCTCTTGCCTCTGACAGCGAAATCAACTGCATGGCTGAAGCTGTATTCGCTAAGGAGGAAACCACCGAGCCTACGACTCGATAGCCCGTTCTGGCGGTAATCAACTCAGCCAAAACGGGAATCCGATCGGCAGGTGCAATGATAAATACAGGGGTCTGGGTGCGGGCAGTGCAAAACTGTTCGAGCAGCAAGGTTAGAACTAGCCTCAGCCCCAGTACGCAGAGAATACTAGCTAGCCAAGCAGGGAAAAATAGCGATCGCGGCGCACTCAATTTTGGATCGTAAAAATAGACAAGCACCAGCGATGACAGGTAAATCCCACTAATTACCTGTGCCTGTTTGACATAATTTCGCCATTGTGAATCGGTGGAATAAAAATTATGGTAGGCGAAAGCTAAAACCGTTCCAGCCGCAAATGCCCAGAATAAACCTGATAGCCCAAACCATTTCCCCCAGTCTAGTTGTGGTGGCAAAGGGGAAAATGCACGGTTGACCTTTTCCGCAATACGCCATGCGATCGCCAACCCCACAATGTCCCCTAGGATGAGTACGAGGGTAGTTAACCAACCTAACTTGAGTTGATTGCCTAGTTGGAGTTGTTTGCAGGCTCTGATATCAGTCATTTGAACTTGTTTGCGATCGCTAATCACATTAACGCACCTGTTTGGGGTATTTGAGCGAGAAGCCATAAGCAAAAAGCTATGAGCATTTAACTGTTAGCTTTTGCATACTATTTATCTTGCCCAAAATTTGCAGCGAAAGGGTCATGGCAAATTTTAAAGATCGCCTCACCCATGCTCCATTTGCCAAGGGGAGATGTATAGAACTCAAAAAATGATTGACACAAGACACCGATTAGAGCAAACTTATTATTTGCAACAGGATCGCGATAACTCGATGCTGATTGTGATGCGGAACTGGCGGAATTGGTAGACGCGCATGTTTCAGGTACATGTACTGAAAGGTTTGGGAGTTCAAGTCTCCCGTTCCGCATTCTCTTAAACCTGCCACCCACTTAAGTTTGAAGCTAAGTTTGAAGCTCAAAGCAAGAGAGATGATCGCTAGTACTCGTAATCCTCTTGTCAAGCAATTACGCCAACTTGGGGCGAGTTCCAAAGAGCGCAAGCAGCAGCAATTATTTTTAATCGAAGGAACCCATGCCTTAACCGAGGCGATCGCCACGTCTTACCCTTTATCGATTGTTTGTCATACAGAGTCATGGGCGGCACTCAATCCACAGCTTTACGCACAAATCCAGAGCCAAGCTGAATTGCAGACAGAGCGCCAAGGCTTGAGACTAGAACTAGTGAGTGAAGAGGTCTTGGCAGCGATCGCCACCACCGTAAACCCTGATGGGGCGATCGCGGTAGCACCGATTCAAGTCAACGCCACATCTCCGAGAATTCAAACCTTGGGTGTTGTCCTAGAGACAATCCAAGATCCTGGAAATTTAGGCGCGACGATCCGATCGGCAGTTGCCGTCGGCATCGATGGGCTGTTGGTAAGTCAAGACAGCGTAGACTTAACCCACCCCAAGATTATTCGCGCTACCGCAGGACAATGGTTTCGCTGTCCGATGCAGTCTGTCAGAGATTTGCCCACAGAAGTGCAAAAATTGCAGAAACAAGGGATGAAAGCGATCGCAACGCTTCCCCATGCTTCGACTGCCTATTGGGATTATGACTTTACGCAACCAAGTTTGATTTTGTTGGGAAATGAAGGCAAAGGCCTATCTAGGGAATTGATCGACTTAGCCGATGATGCCGTCACAATTCCCTTAAATAACCATGTGGAATCTCTGAATGTGGCAATTTGCGGATCTTTATTGCTCTACGAAGCCTTTCGCCAAAGGCGGTTCTTATAAATAGAAGATCTGTTGCACTTTCAATTGAACTTGGTATTAGGTTCTACTTTCAATCAAGATATAAATGCCCAATCCAATCAAGACATAGGGAACAAATGCTTTACCATAACGGGTCAAAACACGGGCAAAGGGTTGATAACGAGTCAGTAGATGGGCAGCATAGCACCACAGCCCCACAAGTAGGAAAAAAACAGATAAAATCACTCCTAAACCCACCAAATCAGAACTCGCAAATAAGGGAATATAGATACTGATGTTATCTCCTCCATTCGCGAATGTTACTGCTGCGACATGGTAGATCTGGGGAGCAAAAAAACTCGAGAGGAAAGACCTAGAGCGAAATTCAGGAGATGTGTTCTGGGCATGATTTTCGTCATCTTGGTGACTGATGAGGGTGTGAATTCCGATCGCAATGGGAACAAAACCCAAAAGCCCGATCCAAGTTCTCGGTATGACCAAACCTCCCAAAAAACCAGGTAGACTCAGCAAAATCAGCGCACTAAAGCCAAGATATTGACCAATAAAAATGTGCTTAGAACGAAAGGTTGGGCTGACTTGGCTATAAAAGATCGTGAGGATGATGATGTCATCAATATTTGTCGCCACAAAGGCAGAAACTGCTGCCACGATTAATTTAGCCAGCCATCCAATACCCATGCTGTACATCTCCAACTATTGAGGAATAGATACGAGGGCGCTAGGCGCGTTTTATATCAACCTGGAACCAAGGCGATCGCACCCGTTGCCTGTTCGATCCAGTGCGATACCCAATTGGGCTGCAAGCCTAAAATCACAATAATTAATGCCAGCACAACCGCAGGAGCGCGATCTTGCCATAGAGAAGGTGGCAAATTGATCATTTGTCCCGTAGATGCTTCGCCAGATTCGATCGGCGTGTCACCTTCTTTGTAATTCTTATTTACAGATAGACGACCAAAAAATGCTTGGTCGATCAAAATCAAGAAATATACTGCGGTTAGCCCCGTCCCGATCATGCAAAGGAGTGTCTGCACGGGAAACACGGGGAAACTACCTCTAAAAATTAGAAACTCAGCAATAAAGCCCACCATCCCTGGAATCCCCGCACTTGCCATCGCTGCCAAGATCATCAACGTACCTGCCACAGGCAAACCTCGTTCGGGGTTGAGCAGTCCATTCAGGGCATCGAGATTGCGCGTTCCAGCCTTGGCATAAACCACACCGACCAGTAAAAACAGCAAAGCCGAAATTAAGCCGTGACTGACCATCTGGAAGGTTGCACCCAACAAAGATAGGGGGGTTGCTGCTGCCATACCCAGCAAAATATAGCCCATATGACCGACCGAACTATAGGCAACCATCTTTTTCATATCCCGTTGCGTGATTGCAGTCAGACAACCATAGAGCACGCTCACTACCGCCCAAGTTGCCAACCAAGGAGCCAAGACTTTCCATGCATCAGGAAAAAGACCTAACCCAAATCGCAATAGTCCATAGGTTCCCAACTTTAACAGCACCCCTGCTAACAGCGTGGAGATCGGCGTGGAAGCCTCAACGTGGGCGTCGGGTAACCATGTATGAAAGGGAACGAGGGGAATTTTAATGCCAAAGCCCAACAACAACAGAATTAATAGAATTCCTTGCATATTGACTGGAAGCGTTTGCGATCGCAACACCTCAAAATCAAAGCTAATGCCCGAACTCAAGCCTGCGGTTGCCAAACTAGAAGCACCAAAGAAAGCCAGTAAGAGCAGAATTCCTGAAATTGCCGTGTAAATCAGAAACTTCATGGCAGCATAGGCACGACGTTCGCCGCCCCAAATCGCAATCAATAAATATAGGGGAATCAATTCCACTTCATAAAACAAGAAGAAGAGCAGGAGATTTTGGGATAAGAAAGCCCCCGACACCACCCCACTCAGCAAAAGCAATAGGGGATAGTAAAACATCGGTCGCTTGACATCACCACTGCTAAAAATAGCAATACATACCAGAAAGCTATTCAGCAGTACCAGAGGTAAAGATAGTCCATCTACGCCTAACTGATAGGTCAAGCCGATCGCATCCAACCAAGCCAAAGATTCCTTGAGCTGCATCCCAGGATTGCTCGGATCGAATTTAAGCAACAGCAAAGCTGCCCAACTTAAAGTTAGAAGACCAACGATCAAAGCAACGGAACGAAATTGCTTAGGGGGGAGTAAATTTCCCAAAAGCACCATTAAGACTGCGCCAGCGATCGGCATCCAAATCAGCGTACTTAACATGATTTATCTCGAACTTGAACCTATGAAGTGGAATGAAAAAGAGGAGGGGTGAGAAGTAGTTAGCGAAAGCTTAAGAAAGCCGCCGCAACCACAAGCATGATGCCGAGCAAAATTGTGAAAATATATTGCTGCGATCGCCCTGTGATTGTATATCTGAGACTCTCTCCACTAAAGATGGAAGCCAGCCCTAAAAAGTTGACTGCCCCATCGACCAAATAGCGATCGATCCAGCCCAAGGCTTTAGAGCTTTTTGCCACCACAAAAACTGCACTGACTCTATAGAGGTCTTGAACGTAGAGGTCATTCGCAAAAAAGTTAGCGATCGGTCTTTGAAATTGGGTAACTAGTTTGGGGGGTAAAGAAACGGTACTACCCATTTCGTATTGATTGATGTAACTTCTGGCGGCACTAAAACATCCCACAATGCCCGAACCAACCACAAGCGCGACGGCAGGCATGTCTACGGATGCCCAGTCGATCGCTAGGTTCCAAGACAACAGCAACCAAGGTACGAGCAAAGCTAAGATCGTTAGAGCTACCATGGGAAAAGCCACGGGCCAGGGAACTTCTGGGGCGCGACGAGTTTTAGGTTTCGGTGGGCCGAGAAATACTAAACCGAAAATACGGGTTAACCCATAGGCTGTGATGCCATTCACCAAAAGCAACACCAACACCAGCACAGGTTGGGAATCCCAAAAAGCCTCGACCCATTGCAGCATCGTCCAGAAATTGCCAAGCGGGAATATTGCAACAAGGCTAAAAGAACCAACCAAAAACGCAATTGTGGTTGCAGGCATCCGCGACCAAAGACCACCCATTTCTGTCAAATCTTGGGTAATTACCGTCATCATCACCGAACCGCTACTCATAAATATAAGAGACTTGGCGATCGCGTGGGTAAACAAAAAGCAAAGGGCAATATCGGTTTGCTGCATCCCTACCGCAATAAATACCAAGCCCAAGTGGGCGCTAGTGGAATGGGATAAGGCGCGTTTTAGATCGATCTGGGCGATCGCTACCACAGATGCCCCCACAGCCGTGATTGCCCCAATCATTACCAAAGTCGAGGAGGCAAAGGGTGATAGTCCTAGCAAAGGCTGGAGTTTGATCAGCACATAAGCACCCGAAGCCACCACCACTGAATTCCGTAAAATCGAAGCTGGATTGGGACCTTCCATGGCTTCATCTAGCCATAGGTGCAGGGGTACTTGAGCGCATTTGCCTGTTGGTCCCGCAATCAACGCCAGACCTAATAAAGCCGCAAATTGGGGATGGTTGGCAAAATAATCAATGGTTGGTTGAGACTCTGCCCATACTTTTAGATCGGAAAAATTCAGGCTACCCGTTAGGCTAGACAGTGCAACCACACCCATGAGCAAAAACAAATCGCCCACCCGTTTTGTCCAAAATGCGTCGCGGGCAGCGGTGACCACGAGGGGTTGGGCATACCAAAACCCCACCAGCAAATAGGTTGAGAGGGTCAGCAGTTCTAACAAGGCATAGCTAAAAAAGAGCGAATCGCTAAAAGCAATACCACTCATCGCTCCTTCAAAAAAGCCCATCAGGGCAAAAAACCTAGCGATCGCCCAGTCTGTTTCCATATAGCCGATCGCATAGACTTGGGCAATCAAGCTGATCGCACCGACTAAAACTGCGGCCCCTGCACTCACAGGCGACAGGTCTAAGGAAAAGCTGAGGCTCAGATCGTATGCCTGAAACCAAGTAAACGACGACTGTTGTGGTGGTAGTCCCCAGACTGCATGCAATACAAAAATGCTATGCACGACGGAGAGTATCGTCATTAATAAATTAATATAGGCGGCAGGACGAGGACCTGTGCGAGTTACTATACCTACTGCCCAAGGTAAAGTTAAAACTGCACCCAGCAACCCATAAAAAGGAACCAGCCAAACAGTTTCTACAAACATTTATAGAGTTTTCGTTATAGATTTTAAAGATTTTATGTAATCAAACATCAGCTTACAACAAAACATAGGACGCAATTTTGAGCAGGCGATCTCACCTTACCGAATACCTTTGGTAAGCTATACCTATCGCACATGGAGTACGGTTATGACTCTTGCAAAACCCCATCATCTAACGCTGTACGACGCTGACTATCTGCAATGGATCGAGTCAACCCTAGAGAAATTACAGAATCAAGACTATAAGCACATAGATTGGGAAAATTTGGTTGAAGAGCTTCGAGATATGGGGAAGAGCGAACGCAGAAGCCTAGAAAGCAATCTAATCGTGATTCTTTTGCATTTACTCAAATGGCAATACCAACCCGAATGCAGAAGTGGAAGTTGGGAAAGCAGCGCGATCGAACATCGCCGACGCATCAAGAAATCTTTACAAGAATCTCCTAGCCTCAAGCCTTATCTAACCAGTATCTTGACTGAGTGCTATGCCGAAGCGTTAAAACAAGCAAAAGCCGAGACTGGCTTACCGATCGCCACATTCCCAGCAGAATGCCCCTATGACTTATTCACAGAGATTATGAATGACGAGTTTTTACCTGTTTAAAAACTACCTTAAATCGGCATTATCAGACCTTGCTAAATGACTCGCTAAATTTGAAATCCCACAAGTTTGGGGCATTCATAAACAACGTGACAAAGCGGCTGAACATATCTTGCATTTGGGCTGAGCGATATTTTTCATGTTCGAGTAGATGCTGAACACGCAGCATAGGATTTTGTGTAATAACTCCGCCAATTCAAGGATGAAATGCAACGCCTAGAGATCTTTGGCGTCAAGTTCCAGATCGCCCCGATGTTCTAGGGGCGGATCGAAGCATCGATGCCGAAAATCTAGACAAGATACGGCAAGGCAGGTTCGATTATTCTGGCATGGCTGAGGATCTGCACGATCTTCTAGTCAAGTTGGAGCAAGAACGCGATGCAATTCGGACCAGTGGTATAGAGGTGTTCAAATGAGAAGAGTAGAGTTGAAAGCCTGCTATAGAAAGCTTTGACCCTATATCTCTTGCTTGTTCCGAAGTGAAAAATGCTATATCATCACACCTTCGGGAGTTTGGATCGAATATGGCAAAGTGCCGAAGCGGAAATTTCGACAAGCCTATTATCGTTGCAAAGTTCCCATATTCCCCTCCAAACGGCAAGCCAACCGTACTGCCTGCGAGTCAGAAGATCCGAGCGTAGCCGTTTACTTTCGGTTCGACAACCGAGATTTGGTTCTAGCTTGCGACAGGTGGGACAAAGTAGTGGATAACACTTGGGCGATCGTCAAAGATATCGACGCGATGCGCGGCATGCAGCGTTGGGGAGTGGGTAGCCTGCAACAGGCATTTATGGGCTATCAGGCTTTGCCTTCGAGTCTTGATTGGTGGCAGGTTTTAGAGGTCAACCCAGATGCTTCGATCGATGAAGTGAAAGCCTCTTACGTTCGCTTATCAAAAGAAGCTCACCCCGATCGCGGTGGTACTAAAGAACGCCAACAGCAAATCAATCAAGCACTTGAAATCTATAAATCGATTCGCAAGTAACCGCAATAAAAAACAATTTAGCTATTTACAACCGAACCTGACAGGGGGAGAGCGAACCAATGAATACCACTACAAAATATTTACCCACCATCGCTGCCGCCGAAGCTTTAGGACTTTCTAGCGGAAAAGCTCTGCTAGGCTACCTCAGCGAACTCAAACAAGGGGTTCATTACCAAGATCGTCGCAAGGTTGGAGCGCGAAAAGCCAAGTACTTTTTTAACGTAGATGCCATTCGTAGTTATTGGGACAAACCACCAGAAAGGCGCTAAGCAATCACGACAAAACCAAAAAACGGTCACCATTTCGGTCACCGTCGATATTGAAAGTTTCTGGAACCTATAGCAGCACCGTGATTTGAACACGGGACCTACGGATTATGAGACCGATAAATGCAATCGAAAAACCATTAATCCAAGAGAATCTTAGCATTTCTGATATCGACTATGACAAAAACTCGACCATTTCCATGCAGCTAACCCAAGCCAGCGATAAGAGAGGCGGTCTAACAGTTTGTCGGTCGATCGCGATCAATCCTCGAAAATAGCTAAATATGGGGCATAGGCAAACACGCGATTGCGCTTTTGCCCTGTGGTTTCTCTCAACAGCTCCAAATTGCAGAGGTCTTTGATCAGTGTATTCGCATTTGCATAGGAAAGTTGTGCGATCTCTTGTACATTTTCGACAGTTACAATCGGTCGGTAGTACAGTTGTTCAAGTAAAGCAATCGCACTACCCGATCGCCGCCCCATCCTCTGTAGCACTAATTGTCGGTGCTCCTCTTTCATATTAACAATTCTGCGAGCATTGTCAGCGGCTTCCTGAGCTACCTCACACACCCCTTGCAGGAAAAATATAAGCCAGCTTTCCCACGCACCTTTGTCCCTAACTGCTTGGAGGCGATCGTAATACTCAGCACGATGTCTCTTAAAGTAGTAGGAAATATATAGCAGGGGACGTTATTCATGATTACGGGAGGATCGGGAGGGAGGGGGCTAGGGATAAAAGCTTTGTATCCACCTAGCTGCTCTATATATCGTCCTGCTCTAGCTGACACAGTTGTTATTATCGATTTCGTTGATACTGCATAATTTTAGCAGTCTTATTATCGGAAACATAGGAATATCGATAATAAGACTGGTGGCTTGAGTTTGATAAGCGCTAAGCCTAAACCTAGAGCGATCGCCTTTCGATCGCGGGATTGTTTAGAGAAGCAAACGCTGTTACTTTTGCCTGTAAATGGGATCGCCCATTTGTAATACCAATTTAAAGGCGTAGGATAACAGATAGACTAAACTAGAGAAAAAAGTATAAAGGCAGAAGTAAGATGGCAGGGAAAACAGCGATCGTCATCAAAGAAACAGAACAAGAACTAGCAGAACTCCTGCGCCAAGAAAAACAACCTAATAACAAAGAGCGTTTGCAGGTGTTGTACTGGTTAAAGCAACAGCAGCACCCAACAGTTACAGAGATCGCTAGAGCCCTGGGAAGAAACCGATGCACCGTACAAAAATGGCTAACAGTCTATCGGAAGAAAGGACTCGAGGGGATGCTAGAAAGAAAACCAATCCCCAATCCCCATGTCAGAGTAATACCCAAATGGGCAGAAACAGCATTAGCCAAACGATTGCAGGAAGCAGAAGGGTTCAGAAGTTATGGAGCAGTAAAGCAATGGTTAGCAGAGAAATTAGGAGTAGAAGCAAGCTATCATACCGTGTATNAAATGACCCGATACCGACTCAAAGCTAAACTCAAAGTCGCCCGTCCCCAAAATAGCAAGCAAAACCCAAACCAATTAGAGTCATTTAAAAAAACCTTGTCGATGACCTTGTCCTATTAAAA
>NZ_CBDDRA010000032.1:0-61541 GCF_965232925.1 Tumidithrix helvetica PCC 7403 | reverse complement strand
TGGAGTTTCTGGAAAATCATTATTGTCAATGTCAATTTTGGTTAATTGATCATTGCTCTTTTGGCAGTTTGTGCCAAGCACCTGCTGCCTTTTTTTCTTTTTCTAGTCCAAAGTCCAGTAACTAAGCGTGATAGGTGAGAATTTCGATGCGGTTGCCACCAGGGTCGCGGAGATAAAAGCGATCGCAGCCTGCAATGGGTTGGCGATCGGGGATAATCTCAACTTTAAGGGATTGTACGTGTTGCCGAAAGGCCTCTAAATCCTCAACTTCAAAGCCAATATGCCGTCTGGTCAGAGCATTATGAGTTTCTATTTCAGTCGCGATATGAACTTGCGTATTGCCTAGTTGATACCATGCACCTGCGAGAGTTTGTAGTCCAGCAGGTTTTGGCAGTTCGGGCAATCCTAGTACCTGACTGTAGAAAAAGCGCATAGCATTCTCTAGTTCGGGGGTTGAAGTAACTTGAATATGGTCGATTGCCTTAAGCCACATGTTCTTTTTCGCCTAGCTCTGCACTAAATTGTTAAATTACTCGATCGAGACTTGCCAGAAAGCCCCTAATTTTCACGAAAGACATACGAAATAGTCTCTATAAAATCATAACTATAAAATCGTTCATTTAAGATACATTAAATACATAATACTCAGGGATTTACCGTAGTATATTGAAATTTGAGCCTTAAAGTTGCAATAAAAATGCAACGAGGCAGTCTGCTAGTAACTATTGAAGGAGCAAAGCTATGCGAGTTGCAAATGATGTAACAGAGTTGATCGGGAAAACCCCCCTCGTGCGGTTAAATCGCATTCCTCAAGCCGAGGGCTGTGTAGCTGAAATTTTAGTGAAGCTAGAAGGGATGAATCCAGCAGCCTCAGTCAAAGACCGAATCGGAGCCAGTATGATTCAGGCGGCAGAAGAGGTGGGATTGATTCAGGCGGGGAAAACGATTTTGGTCGAACCCACCTCTGGCAACACGGGCATTGCTCTAGCTATGGTTGCTGCTGCCAAGGGCTATCACTTAATTTTAACGATGCCAGAAACCATGAGCTTGGAACGGCGAGCCATGCTCAAAGCCTACGGCGCACAGCTAGAGCTGACTCCAGGCAGTGAAGGCATGAAAGGAGCAATCCGTCGAGCCGAAGAAATTGCTGCCTCAGTTCCAAATGCTTTTATGCCACAACAATTCGCAAATCCCGCCAACCCCAAAGTCCATCGTGAGACCACTGCCGAGGAGTTATGGTCAGATACCGATGGTGCAATTGATTTCCTCGTTGCAGGTGTAGGTACAGGAGGCACGATTACTGGTGTTGCAGAGGTAATCAAACAGAGGAAGCCGACATTTCAAGCGATCGCTGTAGAGCCAGTCAATAGCCATGTTTTATCTGGCGGTCACCCAGGGTCTCATAAAATCCAAGGTATCGGCGCAGGATTCGTTCCCAAGGTGCTGCGTGTGGATCTGATCGATGAAATTATTCAGGTTGCCGATGAGGATGCGATCGCCTTTAGTCGCCGCTTAGCTAGAGAAGAAGGATTATTGTCAGGTATTTCTTCGGGTGCAGCCTTATGGGCAGCGGTACAACTTGGTAAACGTCCAGAGAATGCGGGGCGTTTGATTGTGTTGATTCAACCTAGCTTTGGCGAACGCTATCTCAGCAGCGTTTTGTTTAAGGACTTACCTAATATTGAGGTAGCTAACCTCAATGGTTCGCTTTCTATCCCTGTAGCAGCGGCTGTCTAATGGATACAATCAAAAAACATTTAGCTTCTACAGCAACAGCAACTGAGGTAGATGAAAGTAGTTTGACCGTTAAACTTGACGATTCATACTTGCTAGAAGTAAATTTTCGTTCCGTTAAAACTAGCCCTCTCTCGGTTTTAATAGCTGATTGGCAAGCGATATACGATCGCGATCCGACGGCACGCAACTGGTTGGAGGTAATGTTTTACCCAGGTTTGCAGGCTCTCTGTTGGCATCGTGTTGCCCACTGGTTGCATGGCATCGGTATTCCCGTTGTACCGCGCGTGTTGTCGTACCTCAGCCGTTTCTTGACGGGGATTGAGATTCACCCTGGAGCTAAGATTGGTAAAGGCGTGTTTATCGATCACGGCATGGGCGTTGTGATTGGCGAGACGGCGGTTGTTGGTGACTATGTTCTCATTTATCAAGGGGTGACACTGGGAGGAACGGGAAAAGAAATGGGTAAACGCCACCCTACACTCGGCAATCACGTCATTGTAGGTGCAGGAGCTCTCTTATTAGGCAATATCGAACTCGGCGATCGCGTCCGCATTGGTGCAGGTTCGGTAGTGTTGAGACATGTCCCTAGCGACTCCACCGTGGTAGGGGTTCCGGGGCGTGTGACCAAAACTTCCAAGGCGAAAGAGTCAGCTAATTTACTGGGAAATGAGAGTTTACCCGATCCAGAAGCGGCAGTCATTCGCAGCTTGTTTGAGCGTATTAAGTCTTTGGAGCAGCAGGTTGAGGCTTTGCAGACTCAGTTACCTCTAAATAATATTCATGAAAGTCAAAAATACCTCGAAGGTGCAACGACAAATTCTAATGAGATGATTGAAGAGTTTCTACATGGGGCTGGAATTTAGAGAAAAGGTACGAGTTCTAAACTCGCAATTTCATTTTTGCTAAGCGATGTCCGTACTCCAGTACTTCGTAATCGCTAATTGGAATAATTTCGTCGATCCAATTCAGTGATGTCGTGGGCAATTCGCATAGGCTTTCGCTAAATCTACGACTGATTAGAGTATTTATCGGTCATGAAATCTAGAATTCCACAGAAATAAATATATAAATGGCAAGCGCAAATTTGTTGCATGGGCTAGAGTTCAGGCGATCGCGCCAACAATTTACCGAGTTTTACACACAGCAAAAAAACTGCGATTACTTAAAACAACGGTAAACACAGAGAGATTCTGTACTTTAAAGGTGCTAGAATAGTGTCCGACAAATTGAAACAATGATTAATTGAGATGCAAATTGTTAGTGAGACACAATTAAAACCGCCAGAAGCCGATCGGGGGTTTTCTGAAATCCCCACCAAGATTTCACCTACTGGAATTCTGGCTGGTCTTGGCGTTAAGAAGTTGAGGGGGCTGTTGTTGCTTGGGCTTGGTTACTTACTTTCACCCCTATGTTGGTGGAACGATCTGATTTTTAATTTACCGATCGCCTACGGCTTTGGTTATGTCTGTGGTTTATTTGCACCAGATTTATTTTTCCCGAGCGCGATCGCTGGCTATTGGCTCTCTAACCTTGTCGGGATCCTGTTGATCCAAATGGGAGCCACAGATGTCGTTCAGAAACGCTCAAAAGAGCGAAATTTCAAAATAGAATTGCGGAATGGCTTGATCTCATCAACAGCTTATACGCTAATTGTTCTGGGACTAATTCAATTCAACATTGTGGATATCTCAGCGATCGATCTCAGTTCGTTTTTACCAGCCGCTGCACTTTAATGAGCTGACGAAAGCAAACTAAACTCCTATGAATGAATTACTGCTGCCATTTTTGAGCTTTCTGATTGGCATCATCGTCGGATTAACGGGCATTGGTGGAGCTTCGCTGATTACACCTATGCTAATTTTTGTATTTCAGGTTCCTGCTTCAGTGGCAGTCAGTTCCGATATTGTGGCAGCCACATTGATGAAAATCTTTGGCGGGTTCAGTCACTGGCGACAACAAACCCTCGATCTGACTATTGTTAAATGGCTGGCATTTGGCAGCGTACCAGGGTCGCTATTTGGGGTAGAAATTCTACATATTCTCAGAGTTTCCAGCGGATTCGATCCAGATTTGTTTTTGCTCCATGCGATCGGGGTGATGATTTTATTCGTGACCCTAGCGGGACTATTGCAGATTGCCCTTTCAACCCTCGCACCAGAGTTTCAAATGGCGTCATTCCCTAAGTTAGATCTAAATACGGGTTTGGGGCGTGTGGGTGCGATCGCTTTGGGAATGGTACTTGGCTGTATGGTCGGTATGACCAGCGTCTCTTCGGGTTCGCTGTTTGCACTGGTGCTGATAGCCTTTTTTCAACTTGACTCGCGTAAGCTGGTGGGAACAGATTTAGCCCAAGCTGCTATTCTGCTATTCTTTACTTCTCTCGGACATCTAAGTCTGGGCACAGTCAACTGGGGAATCATCCTACCAATTTGGCTCGGGTCGATTCCGGGGGTACTTTTAGGTTCCAAACTCTGTCAAATTGCCCCACAGAGATTGCTGCGAGTACTGATCTACGCGCTTTTAATCGCAGTCAGTTGGAAGCTCATCTTTAGCAATCCAATTTAATTTCTGAATGTAGAATATCCGAATGTAGGGGCAATTCACGAATTGCCCCTACATCTGCCATCTAACTACATTACTCTGGAACCATTAAACCTGTGGGGTCTAGGGAAACGGAGAATACATAGTAAAGCACTCCTGCGGCGAGAAGTGTAATCATCAGACTGAAGAGAATTACCCAGCGATCGCCCGGTTCGTAGGTGTCGTCATCAATATCGTTGCGAACGGCAAAGTAATGCTGTGTCGATAGCCATATGGTTACTAAGCCAATCAGAGAAAAGAATAGCCCCAGTTTCCAGCCATTGCCCGGATTCGGTAAAAGGGGTGGGCGCAAAATCCGCAGCCGCACTACCACAACGCCAATGCCCATTAACGCAATGCTCGTACGAATCCATGCTAAAAAAGTGCGTTCGTTGGCAAGGTGATCGCGGACGCGGTTAGGATTGCGCAGTTTTGCCCGTTCTGACTTTTGTTTCTTGCTTGTTTCGTCTTTTTTGAATCTAGCAAATAATTCGTTCATGATATCCAATACAACTACATCTCACACAACGAGTAAATATAGACAACCCCGATCCCATAAAGAATCGGGGTCAGGAAGAATACAAAATCTCAGATTTAGCAGCGATCGCTAATCGTTCCCCTCAGTGGGTGCATTAGGAACCCTTGCATCAATTTCTGATTGTGACACATTTGGAATAAACCATGTAGTCTCTTCAGACTTTACTAAGCTTACAGGGGTATTAAATGCGATCGCACCCGTTTCTGGATTTGCTTTAACAATGAGTTTTGTCCCATCCACAATTTTGGCAACGGCGGGGGCAGTTACCTCCAGATCGCTGACTTTTGCGTCACTGGGAATATAGATGCCATCGCAGTCCCACTCAGGCTTTGTCGTTTGCCCATCTGCTAAAAAATAAAGGTTGATCGGGCGATTGGACTTCAACTTCTTACGCTTAGAGCCATAGACACCAAGGGGTTTTCCAGTTTCGTTCTGGCACTGTCCCCAGTTTACGCCTGTTTCTAGGGCATATTTTTGAAACTCTAGGGCAGTAATTTTCTGGGCAGTTTCCTCACTGGGCGTAGCTTCAGTTTCCTTTACTTTTTGGAGTTCGGTGAGGCTATTGACGATCTGAATATAGTCAGGATTTTCTGTGTATGGAATTCGGTCTGCAAGAGAAGGCGATGCGATCGCAAGGTTCAATAAAACGAATAGACTGACAAAGATTAATTGAAAAGTTTTCATTGTTTTCTCCTTTGAGAATAATTTGTTGACAATCAGGAAGCAAATATGGGCAAGAGTTTGTATGTTTCGCTTTCAAATAAAATATAGAGACCCAATCCCATCAACACATAGGGAACAACCGACTTACCGTAACGGGTTAAAACATTGGCTAGCGGTGCATAGCGAGTCAGATGGTGGGCGACATAGCACCACACAGCCACAAGCAGAAAAAACGTAGATAAAGTCACGCCTAACCCCACAAAATTAGTACTCGCGAAGAGGGGAATATAGGTTCCAATATTGTCTCCTCCATTCGCAAAAGTGACTGCGGCAACATGATAGGTCTGAGGAGCCAGAAAACTAGCAAGGGGAGATTTGGTATAGAACTGAGAAGATGTGGTCTGCACATGATTTTCATGTTTTGAGTGGCTAACGAGGGTGTGAATGCCGATCGCGATCGGCATAAATCCTAAAAGACCGATCCAGGATCTTGATATGACCAGACCTCCAAAAAAACCTGGTAGACTGAGCAAAATTAGCGCACCAAAGCCAAGGTACTGTCCGATCAAGATGTGTTTAGGACGAAAGGTGGGGCTAACTTGGCTATAAAAGATCGTGAGAATAATGAAGTCATCAATATTTGTAGCCACGAAGCAGGTAACTGCTGCGACGATTACTTTAGCTAACCAACCAATATGCATGCTGCAATCCTCTCAATACATCGTCCTACAAAGGTAGGATCGATTATCTCAGCCAATTTCTTGCTAGTTCTAAAACCCTCTCGCTGCTTTTACTTAAATTAAGTAAACTCAGACAAATTGCCATAAGCGCCAGCACCGTCAAACTTGGAGATTCTAAGGTGTGGCTGTCAATCAGTATCAGCATGCCTAACCCAATCAAGACAAAGGGTACGAGGTAATTTCCATAGCGAGTCAGTCCTTCCGCGATCGCGGGTAGCTGGGTCAAGCGATAGGCTACATAACACCACACTCCTACTAAAGTAAAAAAAATGACAAGAACTATCGAGAGGCTAGCTAAACTGCAATTCGCAAAAAGAGGCACATAGATGCCAATGTTATCTCCACCATTCGCAAAGGTAACGGCTGCCACACTATAGACCTGCGGGGATAGCAAGCTTGACAACCAAGAATTGTTGAGATCGGGTTCTCTTGCAATTGCTGGTTCGCTAGATTCTTCCTCATCCCAATCGAGCAAGCGACCGATCCCAATGGCAATGGGAAGAATTCCCAACATACCGAGCCAAGGACGAGGCATTAAAAAGCTGCCCAAAAATCCAGAAAGACTGGCGATCGCGATCGCGGTAAACCCTAGATACTGACCGATCGCGATATCTCGCCGCCGAAAAGTGGCGTTTACCTGCGAGAAAAACAGAAGCAGAATCACAATATCATCCAAATTTGTGGCACAAAAGGCAGTAAAGCCAGTGGGAATTGCAGTGATTAATGCGTTCATGGTTATCGGTGATTGGTTATCGGTGATTGATACGATTGAACCCATGACTAGAAGCATATAGGACAGAATCAATAGGAACAAATGTTCTTTTTTGTCATAACCATAAGTTAAAGCAATCAATCTTGCACGAATGGATACTCCATCTATTTTTTTGTTACGGTACGGTAAGGATTGTCTTTGCTCCGTTCTTACCTAATGACCCTCGATCAGTTACGCATTTTTTTAGCAGTAGCAGAACATCTCCACTTCACCCGTGCCGCCGAATTTCTTTACATTACGCAGCCTGCCGTCAGTGCAGCGATTCAAAGTCTGGAGTCAGAATATGGCGCGAAGTTATTCCACCGCATTGGGCGGCGCATAGAAGTGACCGAAGCTGGCTTACTTTTGCAAGTAGAAGCACAAAAGATTCTCGATCAAGTGGCGCTGACAGAAAGAGGGCTGCGCGAATTAAATAATCTGCAACGAGGCGAGCTAAAGTTAGGCTCAAGCCTCACGATTGGAAACTATTGGCTACCTTATAAGATCAGTAAATTTCAGCGTCAATATCCCCAGATTTCTGTCAGTTGCACCCTTGCGAATACCGAAGAAATCTGCGAAGGGACAGCAGCAGGCTTATTCGATCTGGGACTAATTGAAGGCGAAGTCCAACCATCGCTACAGGATGTTTTAGAGCAAGAAGCGATCGATCGCGATCGCATGAGAATCGTGGTTGGCAAGTCCCATCCTTGGTTTCAACGCATGGAGGTTTCAGTGGATGAATTGAAGGAAGCAACTTGGGTGATGCGCGAATCAGGCTCTGGTTCACAACAGGTGTTTGAACGCGCATTGCAATCTTGGGGCATCGATCCGCGATCGCTAAATGTAGTGTTGGTCTTAGCCAGTGGGGAAATGATCAAAGCGATCGTAGAAAGTAGTGAGGTGGCTGCGGCAATTTCTGAACTGATGGTTGCCAAAGAAATGCACCTTTCTATACTGCGATCGATCCAGATCGTAGATAATCGCCAAGGCAGTGGAAAACCCCTCGAAATTGTGCGCCCGTTCTTAAAATTAAAGCACAAGGAACGCTTCCAGACTCGTCTCTCGAAAACCTTTGAGGAGATGTTGAATGCTTAGGATTAAGGATTGCTATAAGGCTATTTGCCGATTGCCATTGGATGCCTTCCGTTTGGTTGGCTCAAAGATGGCAAGATGGAATTTGCTGGATTGTTCGGCAGGAATTTACTCAAATCCAATAAACTAGTACTCTTATCTCCCATCACAAGCGGTAGGTTGCCATTCCATTTATCGACAATTTGCTTCTGAATTAAATCAGGCGTTAATGTCTGCTGTATGATTCTTTGGGCTTCTGCTTCACCTTTCGCCAAGTTTACTTTTGCTTCTGCTTCCCTCTGGGCTTTTAGGGCAATAAATCTAGCCCGTTTCGCCTCTTGTTCCGCAATTTGCTTTGTCTCTACAGCATCGCTAAACTGTTGCGAAAAATGTACGTGAATGAGAGAAATATCATCCACAGCAATGTGATAGGCGCTCAAGCGATCGCTGAGGGCGCGATCGACCCCTGCTTTTACTTCTTCCCTTGTGGTGATAATTTCTTCGGCTGTATACTTTGCGATTATTGCTTTTAGTACCTCTTCAACCGCTGGCTGAATAATTCGCTCTACGATCGCTTGCTCATTTCCAATTTGCTGGAAAATTACATTCGCTTTTTCTGGAATAATATGCCAATTGAGGGCGATATCTGCAAACACATCTTGTAAATCTTTAGAGGAAGCCTCTGCAATAATCTGTTGCTTCTGCACCCGCACGCTTAGCTTTTGCACGGAATGAATTAAAGGCACTACAAAATGAATGCCTTCATCTAAGATCTCCTGCTGCACGCGACCAAATTGCATTAATACGCCACGTTCGCCCGCCCCCACGATCGCAAAGAAATTCACAACAATGGCGATCAGACAAAAAAAGATAGCAATACGGCGAGCAATCTCTATATCGGCAGTCTTCCGAATCGGCTTTGCGATCGGGGTTTTGAAATTTGCCGCTAAAACGGATGTTCCGTTTGAGGTTGCGCTGGGGGAACTGTCTGATTTGATGCTTAGCTCTGCTATCTCACCATTTAAAGGCGTAGCGTTTATTTGACTTGGGGGTTCCTCTGTCAACATAGATCGACCTAGAGCGAGATGAATAAGTTGAGGCAGTAGTGTCGATCTTAAAACACTCGTGGAACGAATCTACAGTAACCCCAAGTACATATTGTAATACCAATTAGAACGGCAAACGAAGTTGTATGTATTTTATAGCACTTGACTTTAAGTTATTACTGGTCTTAATCTACGGTATGTCCACAAAGATGCCGTAGATTTTGCAAGGCTTTCTAATTTCTAACTTTCATCGGACTTACGCCGCCACTTATGTGCCAAAAAGCAATTTTGTTGGGCGGGCGTAAGACCCGATTTATTTCCTTAAAACTAGACCGTGAGAAATATTTTTATGCTTAAAGATGCACAAGGACTCGATGTAACAACAGATTCCGAACAAGCGATCGCAGCGATCGCTGCCCATGTCGAGCAATGTCTGTGTTACAGAGATCGGGCTGAGTCCAGCATCCTCCAAGCCGTTGCTGCCGATCCTACCTGCATTTTGGCAAACGCCCATGCTGCTGCCTATTATCTCGCTCAAGAGAATGCCGGCAGCCACCAACAGGCACTTTCTTATCTCAATGAAGCCCAAAAACGTCTAAAGCGCGCCAACGAACGGGAAAGACTTTACGTTTTGGCAACCGAAGCCTGGGCAGGTGGAAAAATCGATTGGGCGATCGCCTGCTGTGAGGAACTCGTCGTGAGATTTCCCCGTGACATCTTGGCAGTGCAACGCGGTCAATATCATTACTTTTATATGGGCGATCATGCCGCATTAATGGGTATTGCAGGAAACGCTTTAGTCGCCAATCCCAATAATACCTACCTTCTGGGCATGTTGGCATTTGGACTGGAACAATGCGATCGCCTCTCAGAAGCCGAACGCATCGCCCGCTTTGCTGTCGATATGAATCGCTACGATCCTTGGGCGCATCATGCGGTGGCACATGTGATGGAAACACAAGGACGCTATGAGGAAGGCATTGTCTGGATGGAAAATCTTGCCGATGTTTGGGAAGACTGCAATTCGATGCTCTATACCCATAACTGGTGGCATGTGGCGCTCTTTTATCTGGCAAAAGGTGACAGCGCTAAAGTCCTCTCTCTCTATGACGATCGCATCTGGGGTAGGGCTCAGAAAAGTTCTCCCAAAGATCAGGTGGGAGCCATATCGCTGCTGCTGCGCTTGGAATTGAAGGGAATCGATGTCGGTAGCCGTTGGCAAGAATTATCCACCTACCTGTGCCCCCGCATCCACGAACATGCGTTACCCTTTCAAGATTTACACTATGTTTATGCACTTGCCCGAGCGAATCACCTCGATTTGGCTAGGGAGATGATATCGAGTATGGAAGCCCATACTTTAACCGTCCAGCCCTGCCTTCAAAAAGCATGGCAAGAGGTGGCTCTACCCGTGGCTAAAGGTGCGATCGCCCATGCCATCCACGATTGGAAAAAATCCGTCAGAGAACTCAAACCTGTTCTATCTCGCCTGCACGAAGTGGGGGGTAGTAAAGCACAAAGGGTCTTGTTCGAGCAGATTTATGCGGATGCTAGCAAACAAGCTATGCTCGAAGGTGGTCGATACTTTTATCCTCGCCATGCTCAAGCGATCGCTTCATAACCCACTGCAATTGCGGCATCATAGGCAAGGGCGATCGGAGCGTAATCCGTTTCTGCGACCCGTGCATAGGAACGGATTTTTGCTTGGGTCATGGCTGCCTGCAATTCTGGATCGGGATATAGCAAGATCGCCTGCAATTGCGCGATTGTATCAGCTTCCAAGCGAGGTGATGCCACGATCGGCGGCATGGGAGAAGGGATAGAATCAATTACTCGCAAGGACTTTGCCAGTTCGGATGAATGCCGCAGCTCTTCTTCTAATACAACACTATCGAGCGCGGCGCAGTCAGCTAATCCTGTGGCAATCCACTGTAGCGATAGCTGGTGAGAACCCGATGGCTGCACAGAACCAAAGAATCCATTTGTGAGATTGCGCTGAATTAGTTGATAACGCAATAGGTTGTAGCCACTATTAGAGCCAGCATCGTTATAACAAAATCTGGTTCCCTTGAGGTCAGCGAAAGTAGATAGATGGCTGTCAGTATGGACGACGATATCCGCAAAATAGATCGGTAAATTTTGATAGCGATCGCCTTGCATCACAGGAGCTGCTAGCAACTGAAGCGGTCTGGCAGCTTGGCGGTTGTGTCTGAGTAGAGGCAGTCCGCAGAGAAAGGCTAAATCCAGTTGGTCGTTCTGTAGTAATGGGTCGTCAAGCGGATCGCAGCTTCCCTCGATAATTTCTACTTCTACATAGCAATGACGGCAAATCGCTCTGGCAACGGCTTGATAAAACCAAAATAAGTTCGGTGACAGATAGGAAACAATTAGAAACTTACCTGTGAGCATAGTGGAGGAATTTAGCTTACTTTTGTGCGATCGCCATAGCCAAGCGACAAACTCTTTCTATTATATTTGTGCTGATGATTGTCTGCGATCGCGATCGGGCCTAGTCGATTATAGCGACGAGCCAGTTTGCGAATCCAATCTGTAGAGACCCCCATAGTTTCAGCAACTTGTTCGGTCGTCATTGGCATATCGGCGCGGCTGAGCAGTCGAATGATCTGCCAGTAATTCTTTTTTTTAGGTTCTTGACAATCTTGATAGCGTTGATTGAGTTGCGAACTGTCTAGATGAGGAACGATTTGGATGCGCGAACGAGACATGGTGTAACCTCTCAAACGTTTACTGAAATACTTATGGCTGGTTTCTATTTTGTTCAAAGGCAGGCAAGTCAGCCAATTTGACCAAACCGATCAACCCAATGCAACTTGCGGCAAGGGTGAGTGGATTCAGAGCGCTGCTGTCAAGCACGATATAGATCCCCAACCCAATCAAAACGTAAGGAACGAAATTGCTACCGTATTGCGTAAGTAGATCGGCAATTCCGGGTTGGCGGGTGAGTTGAAAGGTGGCAAAACACCAAACCCCTACGAGAATTAGGAAGATGCCCACAGTCACGAGTAAGTTGTCTAAGTGGCTATTCGCAAACATCGGGACATAGATGCCAATATTGTCGCTACCATTGGCGATCGTAATCGAGGCAACGCTGCAAGCTTGAGGAGAGAAAATATTACTGAAAATAGAAGCGGGGCGCGCGATCGTAATGTCTTCTTTGCCTTCATCCTCAGCATCGCGATCGGAAGTAAATAGCTGCTTGAGTCCTAGCGCGATCGGGACTAAACCCAGTAACCCGATCGCATTTTGTGGGAGGATCATTCCGCCAAAGAAGCCTGGAAGACTTGCAAGGAGTAAAACACAGAAGCCCAGATATTGACCAAAGACGACGTGGCGACTGCGAAATGTAGCGTTCACTTGCGAAAATAACAGGGTGAGGATAACCAAATCGTCGAGATTTGTAGCTGCGAAAGCGGTTATTCCTGCGGGAATTGTTGTTAGTAACCAACTCATTTTTTTGTCCTTAATTTCATTTGTCAGCGATCTGACAATATTTTTTTGATTGCATGCTCTAGCATGGGATGAGAATTAAAATCAATCGGCGCGTTAACCCACTCTTCTATTGCTTACGTCTGGAATTAAACGGGCTCTGATTTCGTTGAGGCATAGTTGCTGCTCTCTCACAATGCGCGTTAACTCGGCAATCTGTTGTTCTTGGAGAGAATCCATTTTTTCATGAAGCCATTCAATGTCTTGCCCAGACTTGAGATTTACCTGATGATCGTATTCAGCATCCTTGCGATCGACATCTGATTGGCGATTCTGACTCATCAAAACAATCGGGGCGGTATAGGCAGAAGCAAATGAAAATACGAGATTGAGCAAAATGAAGGGAGATTCATCCCAATGGGGGAATCCGGGCATCAGATTCATGCCAATCCATACGGATAGAATCGTAGATTGCACAATTAGAAATGACCAAGAACCGACTTTGGCAGCTAACTTATCCGCCAGCCACTGACCTAGGGTTGGTTTACCACTGTCGAATTGCTTATATCCTGATGGACGCTTTCTGGGGCGAGAAGGTGTGGTATTTCTATCTGAGATGAAGTCCGTAATTGATTTAATAGAGAACATTTGCTTATTTCCTTTAAATTGAAGCTTGTTGCGATTTCATTTGGATATCTCGATAAGTTCAATGTAAAAGACTTCACCAATAGGTGCAAATATTCTTTATTCTTAAAACGATAAGTTGAAGTGATTAAAGACAATTCGCTAAAACTCACATTTAGAAAGAATGATGCCAAAGTTTTGGCTGAGCGGAGTCTGAGCCGATATTTACGAAAGTCAGTACGCGGTGTCGAACTGAATTGAAGCCCGTGCAGGCAAGATACCTACGCTACAAATTTGGGATTGCTATATTTCTTAGGAACACTAATTTGATAAACCAAAGTTATCGTTATACGAAAAAATACTATTTGTTTCTATCGATGACATGACTTAAGGTGAAACTATACCAACCAAAAGCGATCGCACGCCAGCTTCAGCAAGTAATTTAGTCAATCTAGAAGTTGCCAGTAGTGCGGAATTCCTTCCCTTTATAGGAGCAGTGATGAGTTCGCTCCCTATAAAGTCAAGAACGGAGGCATCTGATTCTAATTGGAAAATATCGGCATTTGAATATTCAGGAAAACCCATGAAACTCTTTAAATTTACTCTAGTCGCTTTAGTCCTCTTGCTTAATTTAATCATTAACCCGCCTGCCTGGGCAAACAAGGATTTCACGAAAGGAACTGACTATGCTGAGGTGACTGAATCCATCAATCAGCTTCAGCAAGTGAAAGATACTCCCGATCTCGCTGGATATACTCCCGAACAATTTCAACAACAATTGGAACAGTTACAGGCTCAGAAGCTCGTGATGGAAACTGCGAGAAAACGGGCGCAATGTCACAACGAGACAACGGGAACCCTAGCAGTCTATGCCAACCTGCCGAAAAAATCTCCCACACAGCTTTACTTCTTAGGTGCTGGTCAGACGACTGATGATGATTGGGACTGTGATGGCATATTCTTACCTGTAGGTGCGAAAGTCGTTCTTCCCCCAAGTACCGAAGTGCAGGAATTAACGGAAGCGATCGCAGTCAAGTTTGTGGATGGCACGCAGTCAATCGCTAGAACCAATCCCACGACAGGTGCAATTGAATTAAGTGTTGCTCCTGCCCATGTGTTCAAAACTGGTGAAACTACTCCTTGGACAATTCCCACCTTATCCCAAACGGATATTGATGCCACAATTCCCAGTCAAGAGCTTGTGGACTAGATGTTTTCGAGCTTAGGATTGTGGACTAAATACCTGCAATTCTAAGCACTAAGAGGCATTGATTAATGTGCCAATTACTGGGAAAGATTAACAGTTTTAATCAATCTACGATCCTTAAAAATTAGGTCAAGGGTTATGTAATCGGAGGAATAGATATGGAACAAATAGCGAACTACCTAAAAGATGGATTTTCGCTAAATATGGCTGGAGTTCTCTTAGCACTGATAGCCTTGGAAACAGTGCTCTCGGCTGATAACGCAGTCGCTTTAGCTGCCCTCGTTCAAAATATGGAAGACCCAGCGCATCAACGGCGAGCCTTAAATTGGGGACTTGTCTTTGCTTTCGGGCTTCGTGCCCTGCTGCTGTTGACGACAACTTGGGTAATTCAATTTTGGCAATTTGAGTTATTGGGGGCTTTATACCTCCTCTGGTTGGCGTTTAAACATTTTTGGGAGCGATTTGCAGACAACAATCTTGACGCTGAAAACTGGCGGAATGAGAAAAAGTCACCTGATTCTTTATGGCAAGTGGTTCCAGCGATCGCCCTTACAGACCTTGCCTTCTCTCTAGACAGCATTACAACCGCAGTCGCTATTTCCGATCGCTTGTGGCTTGTTTTAACAGGTGGCATCATCGGTGTGGTGGCGTTGCGATTTCTAGCGGGTTTATTTGTGGAGTGGTTAGCGAAGTTCGCTTACTTGCAAGATGCCGCATACTTAACTGTGATGACAGTGGGTTTCCGCCTTCTGGGTAAGGCAGTGATGCCATCAGATTATTTAATGCCCGAATGGATGATGCTGGCAACGATCGCTGTTCTATTTAGCTGGGGTTTCTCTAAGCAGGTTGCATCAGAGATCCAAGAGGATTGAGCGATCGCCCTTTAGATTTTCGCTCATATCAGGATTCGGGTAAATTTGATTTTGTGCTAATGGGCATATCTGCTAAATTTAAGTTCTCATAACATTTAAAAGAGCTGCGACGCAGCTTTTTTAAATGTTGTCCGTAGCGCAGAACTCAAAATTTTCGAGCAATTCCCTTACCCAGATGAGCGAACTTTTTTAATGACCTCTGCAAGAAAAATGAGACGATGGGCAAAATATTTGTCCTTGGCATTTGCGATCGCTGTCCTTTGTCTATTCCCAGCCTGTCAATCTCAAACTCAGTCTTCGGAATCAGGAGGAAATCTCGTAAAAATGGATGTGAAGCCAGAAGTTAAACCTACTGCCATCAGTGCCAAACCTTCGGGGATCGATCCAGAACCTATGCTTGAGCGAATTCCTTCTAGTCCAGCGCAGTTGGTCGATCTCCAAGCGATCGATCCTCGCATTCGTCTAGATATACGTTATGCCACAACCAATAATTTCCTCAAGCAGAAAGTCTATCCAGTCAGTCGTTGTTTGTTGCGGTGGGCAGCAGCCGAAAAGTTAATAAAGGTACAAACCGAGGTGGCTAAACAGGGCTTGGGTTTAAAGGTCTACGATTGCTATCGACCTCTATCGGTACAGAAACAAATGTGGCAAGTATTGCCTGACGATCGCTATGTGGCAAATCCAGCAAACGGGTCGCGGCACAATCGCGCATCAGCAGTGGATTTGACCCTGGTCGATCGCACGGGCAAAGAGCTAGAAATGCCCAGTGGGTTTGATGACTTTTCGGAGCGATCGCACTTAGGTTATCAAGGGGGTAGCCAAGTTGCCCAAAAAAATCGCCGTTTGCTCGCAGACACAATGCAACGTCATGGATTTTTACCCCTCCAAACTGAATGGTGGCATTTTGATGTGAAGGGCTGGCAAGATTTTCCGATCTTGGATATTCCTCTGGGTGCTGCTTCCCTAACTGTGGATCGATCCTAAACCTAACCTGAAAAACAAATTTTTCGATCTACCCTTTTAGTTCAATTTACGCGCGATCGGCTAGCTGCTAAAGTTAAATCGTACTCATTGTGAGTTCATCTTAAGTTCGTCTTAACCCAAAATTTTCTTAAAGGAAAGTGTAGATATGAATAAAGTTCCAGATGTCGTATTTAAAACCCGTGTAAGAGATGAGTCTATCGGAGGCTCTAACCCCTTCCGTTGGCAAGACCTCACCACGCAGGATGTCTTTGGTGGCAAGCGAGTCGTTGTTTTTTCGCTGCCTGGGGCCTTTACACCAACTTGTTCTACCAGTCATTTGCCTCGCTATGAAGAGCTATATGCCGAGATGCAATCCCTAGGGGTCGATAAAGTGATCTGTTTATCGGTCAATGATGCTTTTGTAATGTACCAATGGGGCAAGCAACAGGGTGTCAAGAATGTCTTTTTACTACCAGATGGCTCAGGCGAATTTACGCGCAAGATGGGAATGCTAGTCGTTAAAGACAACCTCGGTTTTGGTATGCGCTCTTGGCGTTATTCCATGGTTGTAGATGATGGCAATATCGAAAAGCTGTTTACCGAACCAGGTTTTTCTGACAACTGTCCCACTGACCCTTTTGAAGTGTCAGATGCAGACACAATGCTTGCCTATCTTAAGTCTGTCAAGAAGTAGAAATTGCTGACTGCTCTGATTTAGAGATTTTCTCAATAAAATATCAGAGAGGGGTTAAACTGTTGAGGTTTAGCCCCTCTCTATTTTTATACCAATTTTCTTCAACTTATACCAATTTCTCTTGAAATTGCGACAGATCGGGTTTTGTGTTCCGCGCGGAGCGCGGTCTTTTCAAAAAGATGCGTTGCATCACTTTTTGAAAATGGTATTACAACAGATCGTTTTTTGTGTTCCGCGCAGAGCGCGGTCTTTTCAAAAAGATGTGTTGCATCATTTTTTGAAAATAGTGTTAGGACATTTCTCACTTCAAATGTACCTCGCCTTAGCCATCTCCTTGCAAAGGGGAGGGAGTAAAGCATTCGCTTAAAAGAGTTTCTCTCAAACCTTTCCTACGTTTTGTATCGTAGTTAATCAATTCATTCAATTCATTCAGGAAATAACTCAGCGGTCTGTAAGGGTTGATTTTGGAAACAGAGTTGTTCATTCGACTCAGACAAGCGGTCCTCCACTTCAATCGGGAACTCGTCATGAGCTTAAAAAATAGAGAAATAACTTTGACAAATAATAAACGCACTGTAGGCATCTTCTCTGGTTACCAAGAGGCAGAGGCTGCTCTCACTAAACTGCGCTGCGCTGGATTTGCCATGAATCAGGTATCGATCGTGGCAAAAAATTCTGACGTGAATGAAGCGACCCACTTTGAGGAAGAGGCAAAGACAGGGGCGGAAGCAGGTGGAGCTGTTGGAGGACTGACGGGATTGCTGGTCGGACTGGGTATTTTATCCATTCCTAGTGTGGGATTAATTATGTTGGCAGGGACAACTGCCAGTGCGATCGCGACGACATTGGCAGGTGGTGCGATCGGTACGGTCGCGGGCAGTTTGGTTGGTGGGCTGATCGGTCTAGGAATTCCAGAAGATCGAGCGCAGATCTATCACGATTATGTCGTGCGTGGAGACTATCTCGTTATTGTCGATGGCACAGATGCTGAAATCCTCGGAGCTGGGACAATTTTAAGACGTCGAGGCATTCGCGAGTGGGAAGTTTATCCCCCTGCGATCGCAAGAAGAGAAATCGAGCCAGGCTGTTCGCTGATGAAGTCGTGAAATCTTCAAGATATAAGTACAAGGAGACAAAATCATGCCAGATCGGCCCCCCACCCATGTTGAGCTAGAAAAAGAGGTATTGCCCAAGAGCATTCCCAAAAAACTTAAAATCTTAGATAAACCCAAACGGAAACCTTGGCTACTTGGCTTATTTGTGTTGATTCCCTTTATGGGTATCGGCTATTTTGCTTACAACCAGCTTGTTATAGTGCCTCAACAGCAGGCAAAGAATAAGATTCAAACAGCTTTAGTTAAGCGGAGTACTCTGACGATCGTGGTTTCTGCGAATGGAACCGTACAACCCCAACAATCGGTAAATGTGAGTCCCAAAACATCGGGGATTTTGAAACAACTGTTGGTCAAAGAAGGCGATTCTGTTAAAGAGGGGCAAATACTCGCCTATATGGATGACTCCAACCTACAGGGGCAACTCAGTCAGGCTCAAGGAAATCTCGCCGCTGCGGAGGCAAACCTACAAAAGGTAATTGGAGGCAACCGTCAACAGGCAACTGCTCAGGCAACTGCTAAATTGCAGGATTCTCTATTTGCGCTGCGTTTAACCGAAAATGATTTGCAGCGCAATCAGTTGTTAAATCAGCAAGGAGCGATTTCCAGACAGGCTTTTGATACGGCGCTAACAACCCGCGATCGCGCTCAAGCACAGGTCAATCAAGATCGGGAAGCTCTGAATCTTTCGCAGGCGGGAGCCCAACAGGAAGACATCGATCAAGCCCGCGCCCAAGTCGCTGCAGCTCAAGGGGCAGTGCAAATTATTCAATCGAATATCAACGACATGGTACTTCGAGCCCCCTTTAGTGGGACGATCGGACGTAAATTTGCCGATCCAGGTGCATTTGTGACACCCACGACATCAGGGAGTTCGGTTACTTCGGCAACTTCTTCTTCTATTTTATCCCTTGCCTCTACAAACCAAATCGTTGCTCAGGTTTCTGAAGCCAACATTTCCCAAATTCGTCTGGGGCTGGTGGCGACAATTCTGGCAGATGCCTATCCAGGTAAAACCTTTACGGGACAGGTGACGCAAATTGCTACCCAGTCGGATGTCGTGCAGAATGTGACCAGCTTTGAGGTTAAGACATCGGTTCCCGATCCCCAAGGCTTACTGAGATCGGGCATGAATGTGAATGTGGAATTCAAGGCTGGAGAGTTAAAAAATGTTCTGGTGGTTCCAACGGGTGCGATCGTCGCTCAGAACAACGTACAGGGCGTGTTTGTGGCGGATGACAAGGGCGGTTCTGTCTTTGTACCCATTACAGTCGGGACAACGGTGAATGACAAAACCGAGGTAAAGTCTGGTTTAAAAGGTAACGAACAGGTTTTGCTCAGTTTCCCTACAGGGACGCGCAAGGTGTCTGCACCGAGGGGTGGACCTTAATTACTCATGACAAAGCCAATCAATCCACCGCAAATAGCTCGATCGCGAAAGCCGCGAAAGCGCAGAATTTCTCTCAGTGAAGTTCTGATCATGTCTGCTGAAACGCTGTGGAGCAACAAGCTGCGAACATTCTTAACGATGTTGGGCGTGATTATTGGCATCTCTTCGGTGATTGCGATTACCGCCGTGGGACAGGGCGTGCAGAGGTCAACGGAGTTGCAAATCGAGGCGCTAGGAACGAATGTCATGCTCGTGTCGGCTGGGGCTGCCAGAACGGGTGGCATCAGTCAAGGTTCGGGTTCGGCAAGTACGCTGACTTGGGAAGATGCCAAAGCGATCGCGGCACAAGTCCCACCCGCTAAATCGGTTTCGGCGTTCTTACAACGTGGTTCAATTCAGGTGGTCAGGGGAAATACCAATATTTCCACTACCTTGTTAGGAACGGATTTGAATTACCCAGTCATGAAAAATATCCATCCCCAAGTAGGACTCTTTTTTAGTCAGGGGGATTTGGATGCTGGCAAACCTGTGGCTTTTCTCGGCGCTAAGGTGCGCGATGAATTGTTTAGTACCGATGAGACTGCGATCGGAGCCGATTTGCGAATTCGAGGCAAGCGCTACACGATCGTCGGAGTGGCAGAATCCAAGGGATCGGCGGGTGGGCAGGATCTGGACGATCTGATTTATATTCCACTGACCAATATGTCCGCTCAAATTGTGGGTAATAACGCTCTGACGGGTGTTGCGATTAATGGCTTTTGGGTAGAAGCGAACGATGCCGATCAACTCAACTCAGCGCAGTTTCAGGTGACGAATATTCTGCGTTTGCGGCATGGCATTCATCTATCAGCCCCCGATGATTTTCGGATTACCAATCAAGTTGACATCATCAATACCTTCACGAATGTAATCGGGTCATTTACCGTGATGATTGGCGCGATCGCAGGAATTTCCCTCGTGGTTGGCGGCATTGGCATTGCCAATATCATGCTGGTTTCGGTGATGGAACGAACGCGTGAAATCGGGATTCGCAAAGCCGTGGGTGCAACGAGCGCCGATATTTTAAGCCAATTTTTGACAGAATCGATAGTCATTTCTACGATCGGCGGCGCGATCGGTGTGGGATTGGGTGTGGGATTGGCGTTTGCGGCGGCAACTATTTTTAAATATCCGTTCATTGTGCCCTTGTGGTCGGTTGGTGCGGGGTTTGGGCTTTCCTTCATGGTTGGCATTCTTGCGGGGGGGATCCCTGCTCGTAATGCTGCCAAATTAGATCCGATCGCAGCACTACACAGCGAATAACGATAAACCAGAAATAATTAGCAAGAAATAATAACCATGGCAACCATGATCTCGATCGAGGGACTCACGAAAACCTATCACCTAGGTGAATTGGATGTGCCCGTTCTTAAGGAAATCGATCTATCGATCCAAGAAGGAGAATATGTTGCGATTATGGGAACTTCGGGCTCGGGAAAATCGACCCTGATGAATATCATTGGCTGTCTAGATCGTCCCACAAGCGGTTTATATACCTTGGATGGCAGGGATCTAACCACGATGGATGATGATGAACTCGCAGATATTCGCAATCAATATATTGGTTTTGTATTTCAACAGTTCAATCTATTGCCGAGGTTGACAGCTTTAGAAAATGTGATGCTACCGATGATTTATGCCGAAGTCCCGCGATCGGAACGCATAAAATTTGCGATCGCTGCCCTAGAAAAGATTGGACTAGGCGATCGCTTAAGCAACCGCCCCAGCCAACTTTCGGGAGGACAGCAACAGCGCGTTGCGATCGCCAGAGCATTGGTAAACCATCCTGCCTTGGTGTTGGCAGATGAGCCCACAGGAGCATTAGATTCTAAAACTTCCCACGAAATTATGGAACTGCTGACGGAATTAAATCAACAGGGCACGACGATCGCCCTCGTCACCCATGATGCGACCGTGGCAGCTCAGACAAAGCGGGTGATTCATATGCAGGATGGCGTAATTGTTGAGACCGAGAAACTTTCGTAAAACTTGAGGAACCCTTCTATGGAACCAGATTATTTGATTGTCGGTAGCGGTTTATCTGCATTGGTCTTTGGTGCTTTGATGGCAAACTCAGGGAAGATCGTGCAAATTCTTGAAGCCCACGAGCATCCGGGTGGCTTTGGTCATACCTTTACCATGGCTAAGAAATATACCTTTAATGCCCAATTTCACTATGTTTGGGATTGCGGTGAAGGGCAGATGGTGAATCAAGTACTTAAGAAACTAGGCTTAGAAAAGGACGTCACCTTTGAACGCTATGACCCAGAAGGTTTTGACCATATGCGAATGCCATTGTATGCGTTAGATATTCCTTCGGAACCAGAGGAACTGATCCAGCGCTTGTCAGATCTATTTCCTGCCCATAGCGATCGCATTCGCAAATTTGTGAACGAAGTCGAGAAAACTGGTGCAGGCATGAAACACCTCGCGCCGCCGATTCAGCCCATGGCATTGCTCAAACATGCAGGTGAAGTAGCCTGTGCCATCCAATATCTCCCCAGTACGCTTCAGGATGTATTCGACAAGTTCCAGCTACCACAAGCCGCCCAAACCCTATTGGCGCTGCAATGGCTGGATTTTTTACTACCTCCCAATCAGCTCTCTTTCTATGCTTGGGTGGCATTATTTCGGGGCTATCAGGCAGGGGCATTTTATCCAACCCAGCATTTTGAGCATGTGGTGAATTCGTTAGTCCATGTGATTGAATCCCACGGAGGACAGGTGCTGCTCAACCATGAAATTACAAAATTTAGAGTCACCGATCGCAGGGTTACGGGCGTTGAAGCAATCGATCTCATCACCCATCAAACCCATGAATTCAAAGGCAACACGGTAATCTGTAATATCGATCCTCAAAAAGCCGCCAAAATGATTGGCGAAAAGAAGTTCTCCAAAACTGTGCGCCGCAAACTCAACTATGAGTATTCTGCATCGAACTATATGGTCTACTGCGTTGTCAAAGACCTCGACCTGCGAGACTATGGATTTGGCAAATGGAATCTCTCCCATACAGGGCATGAGGATCTGAATGAAGCCTTTGCGCAGATGTACGAGCGGCACGACTTTTCCAATCCGAGTTTTGCGATTACAACGCCCACTCTATTAACAGAAGCAAGACAAGATTGTCCTGAGGACTGCCAAATTGTCGAATTCCTTACCGTTGCCAATTACACTTACTTTAAGCAATTGCAGGAAAGCGATCGCCAAGCCTATAAGCATAAAAAGCAGGAAATCTTAGATGCCATCCTGGATGTCGTGGAAAAACACTATGTCCCGAATTTTAGAGAGCATATGGTCTTCCACATCACGGGCAGTCCTACCACCAACGAACGCTTCTGCTGGTGTCCTAACGGGAACTCCTATGGCTCTAGTCTGACACCGCGCAATATGGGACTAGGACGATTAAATCACGAGACCTCACTGGAGCATTTCTATTTTTGCAATGCCTCGTCTGGTTATCCGGGCTTTGCTCCCACATTCTGGACAGGAACGCTACTGTATCAACGATTATCAGGCGACTTGCTTTTAGGCAAGAGCGAAAGCTCAGTAAAAAATAATGCAAATTTGGGATGAGAAAGGATTTTCAGAGTTCCCCAGAATTGAGGAATTTAGAAGGGAGTTCATATTCATCAACTAGGAGGTCAGTTATGAAAATTGCAGTGATCGGTGGTGGTGCTAGCGGCATGGTAACAGCCTACCTACTTGACAAACAAAAACATCATGTCACGGTATTTGAACGGCAACCGGTGTTGGGAGGCCATATTCGGACGCTTAACAAAAATGTGAAGCCCAACCAATCTGAATGCCATGAAATGTTAGAAGGTGGTGTCCTAGAATTTCCCACGGCATTTCACACTTTTATCGCGCTTATGGAAGAATTAGGTGTGAAACTAGAACCTGTTAGCGTCGGTTCAGCTTTATACCCTAAGGATGGCAATCGTTTTTTGTCGGGAGTCGCGATCGATAAGAACTGTACAGGTATCCAACGCTTGATTGAATATCTCCGATTCGATCTGCTCCATGCTCGTTCCGCTGGATTATGGCTAGAAACGCGATCGGCGGAGATCGAAGATTTCTACGATCGCCCCCTATTTGAATATGTGAACGACAAGAGCATTAGCAATATCTGGCTAAAGTTACTCACCATGTATAGCTACTCGATGCCGTTTGACCTGATTGATGACTTTCCTGCCGAACTGGCAATTCCCATGTTACGCGACTACCTCGCGGTCAACTGGCTCAGGATCGAAGGAGGTGTGTATACCTACATTGAAAAAATTTTAGAGCGTTTTAAGGGTGATATCGTCCTAAATGTGGAGATTGCCAATATTACTAGAAGCCCAGATGCTGTGAAAATCGAGCGATCGCAGGGTGAGATGCAGGAATTTGATAAAGTTGTGTTTGCCATGCCCCCTGACCAAGTGATGTCGCTATTAGCCGATCCTACAGATGCTGAAATCAAGCGCTTTTCTGCTTGGAAAGCCAACTATATAACTACGATCTTGCATCAAGATGCTTCCCTGTACGATCGTTACGACATCCAACATCCCTCGGAATTTGATTTCTTCCAGACAGAAACCCACTGGGGGTATAACAGTTGCTTAAATCAGCTTTGCGATATCTCATCACCCAAGCTTTATTTTTTGTCGTTTCAACTAGAAGATTTGATTGCTAAAGACTGCATCATTCACACGCAGAAACATCACACACCACTGTTTAGCACCGAATCTTTTCGATATCGAGATGAAGTGGTTGCAACCAATGGAGAAAACCATACCTATCACGCAGGAGCCTATCTGGGAGATGGCTTGCATGAAGGTGCGATCGCCTCTGCTTTTCGAGTTGCACAATCGATCGGTTAAATCTCAACCCCTTCTAGAGCAAGAACGATCGATTCTTTCCTACGTTTTGTGTCGTAGTCAATCAATTCATTCAATTCATGCAAGAAAGAACCCAACAGCCTGTCAGGATAATAGCAGAAACAGGGTTGTTCGTTCAACTCAGACAAACAGTCCGCTCTTTATCTGGATATATTCTGTAAGCTTTGCAGGTTGCCAGAATGGAATTTTTGGACTTTACAAAAAGCTAATAAATGCTCTTGGAGTCTTACCCATGAAATCCGCCATTCTGTCTGCAACTACGATTGCATTCATCAGTTTAATCAGTGTCGTTCCTGCGATCGCCCAAGTCCACTTCATTGAGACAACCCAAAATCCTGACAGGGCGATTATAGAAACCAACTTGTTCATAAGACTTAGGCAAACAGCCCACGCTCCATCTGGATTTGTTCTGTAAGCTTTATAGCTTATCAAAATGGAGTTCTGTGCTTTCTAAAAAAATAAATCTCTCGGAATCTTAATCATGAAACTTTCTATTCTCTCTACAGCATCTATTGTATTCATCAGTTTGGCGAGTACCGCTCCTGCGATCGCGCAATCTGAAAGAATTTCCTGTATACGTACTCAATATACGATTAACTGCCCTGGCTATGGCAGTTTCAACTATCGCTCTAACAATGGCAATAATGGCAATTATAACAATCGCGCACAGATGGATCGAGCGATCAACAGTATTTACCAACAATATTTGGGACGAAACGCCGATGCCTCAGGACTACAAACCTATCGCAATGTACTCATAAACGGTGGAAGCATCGAGGATGTCAGAAATGCAGTTGCTAATAGCCCTGAAGCTAGAAATAGAAATGGCAACCAAGGCAATAATCTTGCGATCGATCAGGCTATCAACAGAATATACCAACAGTACTTGGGTCGGAATGTCGATGCCGCAGGTTTACAGACCTATCGCAATGTACTCATGAACGGCGGAAGCATTGAGGATGTGAGAAATGCAGTTGCCAACAGTCCTGAAGCTAGAAACAGAAATGGCAACCAAGGTAATAACCTGACTATCGAGCAGGCTATCAACAGAATATTTCAAGAGTTCTTAGGACGAGATGCCGATGCCAGTGGATTACAGTTCTATCGAAACTCTATTACTAATGGCAGAAGTATTGATGATGTTAGAAGTGAAGTTTCTAACAGCCCCGAAGCTAGAAATAGAAGATAGAGATCTTATGGCACTCCCCTAGGGGAGTGCATGAGTGCCGAGTAAAAGAAGAATTTTGAATAACGATAACGAGGATAATTATGAGACCTAACGAAGATCCAATCAGTGAAGATGCCCGTCGCAAAGGCTATGTTCAGGGTGAAATCGACGAAAACAATCGACAGGCTGGAATTCAAAAGGTTCGTGATAGTGAAAGTGCTGTGAGTGGAACACTGATAGGAATTATTCTTGCAGTTGTCGTAGGTATGGTTGTTGGTACAATCTATTTCTTGAATCGCCGCGACCAAACGCCTATTCCTTCTCCGATCGTCATTCCTGCAACCCCACTAGCTCAGCCTTCGCCAATACCGACTCCAACCATAAATATCACCGTTCCACAACAACAGGTACCTCCACAACCAGCTCCAGTTCCAGCTCCACCTAACAATATCAATATTACGGTTCCCCCACAACCAACTCCAGCTCCACCTAATAACATCAATATTACGGTTCCACCCCAGAAGGAGCCAGTAACACAGCCATCTCCTCAGAGTTCACCTGTGCCCAAACCTAGTACATCTCCAAACTAGAAAAGACAGTGTTTTCAACAACGCTGAAGCTAGAAATAGAATCTAGAAATCTTATGCTACTCCCTCTAGGAGTGCATAAGTTCTGAGCGAGAGAAGAATTTTGAATAACGATAACGAGGATAATTATGAGCCCCGAAGATCCAATCAGTAAAGATGCTCGTCACAAAGGCTATGTACAGGGGGGGATTGACGAGAACAAGCGGCAATCTGGAATCCAAAAAGTTCGTGACAGTGAGAATGCTGTGAGCGGAACTTTGTTAGGAATTATTTTAGCTGTTGTGGTAGGTATGGTTCTTAGTACGGTATATTTTCTAAATCGCCGCGACCAAACTCCTATTCCTTCTCCGATCGTCATTCCTGCAACCCCACTAGCTCAGCCTTCACCAATACCAACTCCAACCATCAATATTACGGTTCCACCGCAACAACAGGCACCTCCCCAACCAGCACCATCTCCTTCGACGAATAACATCGAAATTACAGTTCCACCACAGCCAGAACCAGCTCGACCAAGTCCAACACCTCAGGGTTCGCAAGCTCCACAGGTTTCCCCGCCTCCTAAACCTAATACATCCCCAAACTAACAAAGAATGTTAGAGGCAATTCATAAATTGCCTCTAACAGCAATCTATTTCCCTTACGTTTTGTATCGTGATGAATCAATTCATTCAATTCATCCAATAAATAACCCATTCGCCTGTCAGGATGGTCTTAGGTAGAGGGTTGATAATCCGAACTCAAACGAACAGTCCTCAAAATTAATTAGGAGAATACCATGAGTTTACAAGATAGAGCCAAGGCAACCGCCAAAAACATTGAAGGTAAAATTCAAGAAGCAGTCGGCGATTTGACTGGAGATCCTAAAGATCAAGCGGAAGGAAAGGCAAAGCAAGCTGAGGCTAAGGCTCGTCAAACGCTTGAAGATATTAAAGATAAGGCCAAGGAAATTATTGATTAGGAAAGTCTTATTTGTGAAGGTTTAGATTTCTAAATTGCATTTTAAATCTTCCACTTATACATAAATCGTCGAGCGATACATCACAAGTCAAATCAATCTTCAGTAAATGCATAGAGATTGAATTTTATACAGAAGTTAGCATGACAGACTACAAAAAAATTATCTAGTATCTTGGGGAACTGAAATGACTTTAAAAAACGACAAACGAGCTGTGGGAATCTTCTCTAGCCATCAAGAGGCAGAGAAAGCACTAAATGAACTGCGAGATGCCAAATTCGCTATGGATCGGGTATCGATTATTGCAAAAGATAGCGATCGCATTGGTGAAACACAGGTTCAAGGAACAAATCATCTTGACGGAGGCGTAACCGCTGGTGCAACAGTAGGCGGAATCGTCGGCGAACTAACTGGATTGCTGGTTGGAATCGGCACTTTAGCCATTCCTGGAGTGGGGCCCATTATGTTGGCAGGCGTAGTTGCAACGACGATCGCCACCACACTTGCTGGCGGTGCGATCGGAGCAGCAACTGGTGGTTTGGTTGGCGGTCTAATTGGTCTGGGAATACCAGAAGAACGAGCCAAGATCTATCACGATTCTATCGTGCGTGGAGATTACTTAGTTATCGTGGATGGAACCGAAGCTGAAATTCTTCGGGCTGAAGCAATTCTAAGATCCAGCAAGATTCGTGAGTGGGAAGTTTACCCTACCCCTTCTACTGCGGGTTACATCGATCCAGTTGTTCGTTTATGAAGCTGTGAATTATTAAAGGATTTAAATCATGAAAAAAATCTCAACGTTAGTCCTTAGCAGCATTCTACTGATGAGCACTATCGCCTGTAGTGAAAACGCTAAGACTAGTATGAATGCACCCGACTCTACTGAGAAGACAGGAGCAATTTCGACGAAGAAAACAGTCCAAGACAACCAAAATGATGCGACTAGTAAAGTGCGCCAAGATCAACTCGATTCAGATATTCGTGCCCGCGAGCAACGCAACAATCTAACTGGAGGAGATGCAGATCGCGCTAACAGCGACCTTTCTAGCGAGGTTCGCTCTAAGCTAGAAGCCAATATCCCTAATGGAAGCCTGACGGTTTCTGCCAAAGATGGAGCAGTTGTCGTATCTGGAACCGTACAAACTCAAAATCAGCTAGATAAAATCGAATTTTTAGCAAAACAAATCAAAGGCGTCAAGAGTGTTAATATTGCGGCAAAAGTTGCGATCGCCGTTCCAGATAAAAAGCAGTAAATGGCTAGATTTCATGAATTCATTACTCACCTATTTTAGGAGCAAAACAGATGCTTTGGTCAATTACAGTGGTTTTAGTAGTTCTATGGGCACTTGGATTTGGAATTAGCTTTGGAGGTGGGCTGATTCATATCCTTTTGGTTCTTGCCTTGATTAGTGTGGTCTACAACCTAGTTTCAGGACGTAGCGTTCTATAGAAAGCATTCCTCAACCTTTACTAAAATTTCTTTTGAACCTAATCTGGCGTGAATTCGGAACAATAAAAGATAAACCCCTATATTATGAAGGATGGAGATATTGTATGCTGTTAAATCGTTTTGGATTGGGATTACTTTGCGTATCAACACTTTGGGTGTTTACACCCTCTGCTAAAGCAGAAACCTGTCACGCTCTCAATGTAGTAGGTGGAACGGGAACCCAAGTTACAAAGACAGTTTCTCCTCTTGGTACTCTGATCACCAATGATAATTGGAATACAGACTTTTCTATTCCTGGTGGAAAAGTTTACAATCGTTATGTGGTGACAATCGTATCGAAAAATGAAGCTACCTATGATTTGAGACTAAAACTAAAATACAGTAACAATACTGCTGATGAGTTTTATAACAAAAATAGCGTTGCCTTTAATGTGGGGCAATCGTTGCAACTTGTCGGTGTTCCACGCTCTCAAGTCGAGCCTTATCAGATCAATATGTTTGTGGGTGGTTTACCTGCAATTGGCAATACATATACATTATCAGTTGATGCATGTAACTAGACGTAGAGAAGAAGCGCGTATCAGAGAGCTGCGTATTGCTGAGTAAAAGGAACTCAAACGCAGCGAAGATTGTGATTATAGGATCGACCTCGATCGACGTTATACCAATTCCACTTGAATTTGCAACAGATCGAGGTTTGAGTTCCGCGCTCCGCAGGGTCTTTTAAAAACAATGCGTCGCATTACTTTTTGAAAATGGTATTAAATCAAACTTTTGCTATTGCAATCCCATATTTCTTATAAACGTGGTATAGGCTGAAAGCCCATGCAGGCAAGATGCCTGCGCTACAGACGAATTGCAACTCATTTAGGATTGCTATAGATAATACCTTATGGACATTCTAAGCCTCAATAATGACGCGAAGATTTCCACGCTTTTTACTGACTCGACAGGTCGTCGTATCACTTGTCCGCACGCCCGATCGTTCAAACTCTAGATCTACAAATGTCTTCCCAATGCGTAGGTTTTGAATGGAGAGATGTTCGAGCGACTTTGGTAAAGCGGGGTCGAGGATATGAAGCTGATTGGTAGGGGCACTAGGCACAAGATTAGTCATCATAGAGATTAATTGGAAGATCGTTCCAGTTGCCCAAGCTTGGGGCGAGCAAGCCACAGGATACTGTACAGGAGAACTAAACCCATCATGTTCGTAGCCGCAAAATAGTTCGGGGGGGCGCTGATAAGGCTGCGCTAAAGTCATATCGATCAGTCCTTGTGCCAAATCTAAGGACTGATCGACTAGATTGAGCGATCGCAGACCTAAAGCAATCAAGCTGTTATCATGGGGCCAAACCGTACCAATGTGATAGCCCAGTGGATTATAGGCTGGGGAAAGGCTACTGAGCGTGCGAATCCCCCAACCGTTGTGCATATCAGGTGCTTTGAGGCGAGCCGCTACACTTAAAGCTTTTTCTAGATCGAAAATGCCCAGATTTAGGCAATGCCCTGGATTAGAAGTAATGCTATCGACAGGCTTGCCATCGCCGTCTAGCGCGAGGGCGCAGTAATCTTGATCTGCCAGCCAAAAGTCTTGATTAAATCGAGTTTTTAGGTCTTTCGCTTGCGATCGCCACAGGTTAGCTAGGTCGGGCAAGTTTTTTTTATCAGCCAATTCGCTCATGCGTACTTTTGCCGCATAGACGTAACCCTGCACCTCTGAAAGTGCGATCGCACCTTGAGCTAGTTCTCCATATCGATTGACAATGCAATTTTCCGAATCTTTCCAGCCTTGATTGGCTAATCCCTTTTTAGAACGACGACTGTAGGTAAGATAACCAGTCTCTTTACAACTGCGATCGATCCATTCCATTGCCGCGATCGCATGAGACCAAAGCTTATCAAGCAGCTCTAAATCTGCTGTCCAAGCAAAATACTCAGCATAGAGCATCAACCACAGGGGTGTAGCATCAACCGTACCATAGTAAGGCGTGTGGGGAACTTCGTGGCAACGTGCCATCTCTCCTAAGCGAATCTCATGCAGAATTTTCCCTGGTGATTCGTCCCGCCAATCATCTTCAATTTTGCCTTGATATTGGGCAAGAATTGATAGGGTTTCACGGGCGATCGCTGGATCTAAAATTAAGGTTTGGGAAGCGGCAATAATTGAATCTCTTCCAAATAAAGTTGAAAACCAAGGGACACCTGCGGAGAGAAATTTATTTCCTTCAAAGGTTTGTCTCAATAAATAAATATCCTGTATAGCGCGATCGATTACCTGATTTAGTGCTGCGTCGTCCGTCTGAATTTTGGTAATTTGATCCGTCCAAGTTTTTTCTTCTAATAGCTCTTCTGCTTTTGCTTGAGAGAAGGTAATGGGTACGCTTACCATAGAAGTGGGACGATTGTTCGTAAACAGATGAATGCGATATCCCAACGTTACCGACTCATGGATACCGAGCTCTAGTTGCCAAATTGCTGTATACCCATCTATTTTGTGGGGTTGAAGCGAACTAAACTGAATTCGAGACTCCATCAAGACGTCATCTACCCCCTGATAGGCAAGTATGATTTCTTTCTCTTTGGCATCCTTTTCTAAATTCGGAATGTATCTGAGTAAATTCCCTCTTTTTGTCCTCTTAACACCTCTGACTTCAAACAAATCTGAAAAATCTGCATCAAAGCTGAGGCTGAGGGAAAAACTAATTGGCTTCGTGTTGTAGTTAACAATTTGCATTTCTTCAAACAAACCACCTTTGATCACAAGTTCGCGGTGGATTCCAATCGTTTCAGTTTTAATCCCATGCTCAAGCTCACCAATTTGGTGATTAGAGCACAATACTGTCATGGCAAAGCCTTTACGAGCCGTACTGCTAAATGAAATGGGCGATCGCCCGTCAATTTGCAACTCCAATCTACTGAGAAATCTAGTATCGCGACAAAATAGCCCCATACTACTCTCGATGCCCTCAGAACGACACTCCATAGCAGAAATATTGCCCAACGTATCAGTAATCAAAAACAACTCATTATCTTTAAGCGTAAGCGTGGAAACAGGTCGTTCGCCAATTACACAAGACCAAGGAGCGATCGGCATCTCACTGACAGGGGCAAAACATCTCCCATCAATTTCAATTATGTTTGTCATGGTTATTCAGTTTTACTAATTCGTCTTACTTAGATACGCTTAGGAGAGACTTTTTAGAGAACGAAGAGTTTAGAACGCTCTTCGAGTCAGGTCTTCTGAGATTTCTCGGTTGCTCGTGCATAATGGATTGAGCCAGCACATGGCGATAGAGCTCGCTGAGTTGAATCGCCACACCTCCCCAAGTAAATCGCTGAATCACATTTGCTGATGCCTGCTTCCGCATTTTCCTTGCCCATAATTCATCAAACAGGATGCGATGGATGCCATGGCCAAAAGCGGCTATATCTTGGGGAGGAACCAACAACCCAGTTTCTTCAGGAATAATTGTGAACTTCAACCCACCCACATCGGAGGCAACCACGGGCGTACCACATGCCATTGCCTCGATCGCAACTAAGCCAAACGGTTCGTAATGGCTGGGAATCACGCAGACATCAGCAGCGGTGTAGTAGAGGGGTAAAACATCATGTCCAATTTGACCTGCAAAGATAATTTCTGGTTTCAGTCCCAGTTCGCAGATAATTTTTTCAATCCTGTCTCTCTCTTCACCATCAGGCATGTGGGGCGAACTACCGCCCACTATAACTAATTTAAGATTTTTTACGCCCTTTTCCTTCAATAAAGCACAGGCGCGCACGAGGGTTTCAATGCCTTTGCGCGGATCGAATCTGCCAACATATAAAACAATCTTCTCATGGAGGCTTAATTGCAATTGCCTACGGGCATCTAGTTTAGACATCAAGCGAAAGTTACTCGTGTCTGTACCACAGGGAATCATTTCAATTTTTCCATGGGCAGAAACCTGCGATCGCAAAGTACTTTCTTCTTGAGGGCTGGTGGCAATCACACAATTCGCTTTTTCTAAAATTTCGCGCTCAACTTTGAGACGGGTATCGGCACTTTGAGGGCGATTTTGAACCGATTGATACTTCACCGATCCCAAAGAATGGTAAGTATGTAACAGTTGAATAGCACTGGTTTTTTGAAGTTCTAAACCTACCCAAGCAGAGAGCCAATAATTTGTGTGAATCAAGGGATAGTTTAAACCATGAGTCCTTTGAAAGGTTTGGAACGATTGCACAAATTCAGGCATATGGTCAAATAACCGATCTCGGGGAATATAGGATTCTTCTCCTGCCTTGAGCCTGATTGTCCGACAATGGGGTGAATGTTGAACGATATCGGCATCATCTGGATGCACTTTGCGCGTGAACATATCCACTTGCCAGCCTAGAGTCGCGAGGTTCTCGCCCACATGACGCACATAGACATTCTGTCCACCTGCCTCCTCTCCGCCAACTGCCGCCGCAGGATCGGCATGATCTGAAATCAAGGCGATCGCCTGTCTGTTCAAGCTCTGCATTATATTTGTCTCCTATCTTTTTCAAGTTTTAGCTCATATTCCTTCCGATCCCCTCTAGGACTTACATGGGTATATTTGCAATTCATATAAATTGAGGGGTATGGAGCCGAGGCTCTTCTTCGAGTTTTCTCCTCTCTCCACTAGGGGAGAGAGGCTGGGTGTAAAGAGAACTATCTCAGTACTAAAGCCCTAGCATGACCGTTTTGCGAATATTTTTCTGCCAAGATCTTTTGATATACAGATTCGTATCCATCTGCCATGCGCTTAGCCGTGAAATTGATTAAGACATGGTCGCGACAGGCACGCCGATCTAATTGGGTTGCTAAGGCGATCGCGTCAATGCATTCCTCTACATTTTGGCAGAGAAATCCAGTGCGACCCTGAGCGATAACTTCTGGAGCTGAGCCTAAACTCATCGCAATCACGGGAGTTCCAGTCACCATTGACTCAATCATCACCAATCCAAAGGGTTCTTGCCATGTAATCGGGAAGAGTGTTGCTACAGCTCCACCCATAAGAATACTCTTTTGTTGATGATTCGCCTCGCCCAGAAACTCAATTTGGATTCCATCAATATGGGGCTTAATTTCCTGCTCGAAATAATCTAAATCGACAGGATCTACTTTCCCTGCCATCTTGAGATGCCATCCAGTCTTCTTGGCAATTTCCACTGCTAAATGCGCTCCTTTTTCAGGAGACATGCGCCCTAAAAAAGCGAGATAGGGTGGACTATCTGGCTGAGGATGAAACTCATAGGTATCTGGATTGATGCCGTTATAGACAGTGGCTACATAATTTAAGCCCAGTTTCCCATCTCTTTGAGAGTTGGAGATACTGATAAAAGGATGATTGCGAACGTGGGAGAACATTTTCTCATTGTCAGATGTAAAAATACCATGCAGTGTATGGACTGTAGGCGTTTTAACCAAGTTGGAGTAGGGCATTGCTACACAACCAACATGGGAATGAATGATATCGAATTCATCTGCTTTTTCATAGACTCGGCTCATGTTGAGCATGTCATAAATGCCATAGTCTTTGACGCTAGTATCTAACCTTAGAGCTTTAGGATGAACGGATTCTAATTTGGCGCGAGTTGTAGAATCTCCTGAAGCGAATAGCGTGACATCATGGCCGCGACGCACCAATTCTTCTGTGAGTAGACTCACTACCAGTTCAGTACCTCCATAGGCTGGAGGAGGAACCTGTTCCCATAAAGGGGCAACTTGGGCAATTCTCATGATTAATCTCCTGCTGCTAGCTTTTCGTGCAGCCGATTAAGAGTAGCTGTAGCGTAAGTGTCTGCGATCTGAATAATTTGACTGTAGCAGGGGGATGTTTGAAATGATGTATATGCGAATGTATGAGAACCTATATCTTTTGAAGGATAAATCACTCCATATATTCAGCGAAGAATTTTCCCAGAAAGGCTTTGAGATATCATAAATGTAAGCCTTCTATGAGATTTATATTGTTAAGTTGGTTCTAATCGAGAAAGTAAATGCAATTCTTGGTTGCTGCAGGGATGAATCCAATATGAGAATCGAATTTCTATGCCTCTGAATCCTAACCTAACTGAGATGTTGCTATTGCGATAGTGCGGGTTACCGCCCTAACTATGGTTTAAAGGCATCGCTATTTTCAATTTAATTGCTGTCAGACAGGAATTTGATTTCTGTGCTTTGCTATACAAAAATAGGAATCTTAAAATGTGCGATCGCTTCTAATATTCCCCAAGCGTAGGCTGATGGCGACAAATACCGATAGGGATGAGAATGAAGTTGCTGCCATACCAAAAGCTCCTGTTGAGAATTACGAACGATCGCACCCAACGTCATTTGTTCAAACATGGCAATATCATTTCCTGAGTCTCCACATACAAGCGCATACTCGCGGGGAATCTGCAATTTATCTCTTAAATAATTGACGGCTTTTCCTTTTCCACTATCCTTTGGCAAGATATCTAGATCGCGATCGCTACTAAAAATTATCTGGGCTTTAATTCCCATTTGGTCTAGTCGATCCTTTAATTCCTTGACGATCGCATCATTATGCTTGGAGTCCAATAGGTAACTAAGTTTCCATTGATTCTGCTCGCTTTGAGACTGCGGTAAAAGTTCAGGCATAGACTTAGCTAAAAGCGCGATCGCTTCTCGTTCCCAGCCCCGCGATATCTGCTCAGCCCATTTCCGATCTAAGGTGTTCTCAGAATAAATTTGCGAACCAACACCAGTCACAAGATAATCTGGTTCTAACAGGGATTGATCCGTTCTTTTTAAAAAATCCCTACAAAGTTCTTGATAGGAAACCAGCGATCGCCCAGTTGCATAGACCAGACAAACTTGTTCGCGAGCAGAAGCTAGTTTCTGATTTAAGGCGATCGTTGCCCGATCGTCGCCAATTAAAGTATTGTCTAAGTCAGTTGCTAATAGAAATTTCATGCTGTGGGTTAAAAGGATGTTTTAAACTGTTTTATAGTGAAGCCACATCCATCCTACGTTACCAGTCGTGAACCTCAGAACAAATGACTCATTCCCATAGCCACCATAGTCACCATAATCACCATAACCACCATAGCCCAACGAATTTTAACCGAGCCTTTGTAGTAAGTATTGCACTCAATGTCGGATTTGTGATTGTTGAGGCTATCTATGGAATTCTGGCAAATTCTCTAGCATTGATTGCCGATGCGGGACATAATCTGAGTGATGTTCTAGGGTTGCTACTGGCATGGGGAGCGAGTATTCTGGTGCGTCGCTTACCAACTCCACATCGTACATTTGGATGGCGGCGATCTTCGATTTTGGCAGCACTCCTAAATGCTAGTTTTTTACTGATCGTATCGGGTGGGTTGGCATGGGAGGCAATTCAACGGCTACGCGAATCCCCATCTGTGGCTGGAAACACGGTCATTATCGTGGCATTGGTGGGAATGGCAATTAATGCTATAAGTGCCTCCATGTTCTTTGTCGGTCGTAAGGGCGATCTGAATATTCGAGGAGCTTTTCTCCACCTTGCTGCCGATGCTCTCGTATCTCTGGGAGTTGCGATCTCTGGAATTGCGATCGTGTTGACGGGGTGGCATTGGATCGATCCAGTCATGAGCCTACTTGTGATTGCAGTGATTGTCTCTGGTACTTGGCATCTCTTTCAGGAATCTAGCAATTTGATCCTCGATGCAGTTCCCGATGCGATCGATCCGCTGGCAGTACGAACTTATTTGACTCAACTTGCAGGGGTGACTGAGGTTCACGATTTGCATATCTGGGCGATGAGTACTACTGAAAATTGCCTTACGGTACATCTGATCGTACCTACAGGGCATCCAGGTGATGAATTTCTACATAAACTTTGTCACGAACTGTACGATCGCTTTGATATCGACCATGCCACCATCCAAATCGAGTTGGGGGACTCGCATCATACCTGCACGCTGGCTCCAGATCATATTGTTTAAGACTGGTTAATATAGGAATACATTACGACTTAATGAAAGAAAAATCAGTAATTCAATTGGCTAGATCTCTGTTTTATGAGAAGGCGCTAGTTAAAGTAGATGGAGCGTATGTCGGGGCGATCGCTTCAATTCCCAAAGATGCCAATGCCCAAGACTTGAACTATAGTGAGATTTTTATACGGGACAATGTTCCTGTGATGATCTATCTGCTGCTTGATGGCAAGCATGAGATTGTGCGGCATTTCTTAAATACCTGCTTAAAACTGCAAAGTAACCATTTTCAAACGCAGGGGATATTCCCAACCAGCTTTGTCGAAATAGAAGGGAAGTTAGTTGCAGATTACGGACAAAGGGCGATCGGCAGGGTTTGCTCTGTAGATGCCAGTTTGTGGTGGGTGATTCTGGCTTATATTTATGTCCAGCGATCGGGCGATCGCGCTTGGGCAGCGAGTTCGGAAGTACAAATAGGAATCCAAAAATTCCTCAATCTGATTCTGCATCCATCTTTTCGGGACTCTCCCACGCTATTTGTGCCCGATGGTGCATTTATGATCGATCGCGCCTTGGATGTTTGGGGCAATCCATTAGAAATACAGGTGCTTTTGTATGGTGCGCTTTCGAGTGCGGTGGGATTGATTCAAATCGATTTGACTGAAAAAGGCTATCTCACACCTCAATCGAGAGTTCTCAAGGGGGATCTGGAAAATTCGTTTGAGGCTCAGCAGATTCACCAACGTTCCTATGCGATCGCTTGGTTGACGAGGCTTAGAAACTATATGCTCAAGCATTATTGGGTCAATTCCAAAATCATCCAAACCCTGCGCCGTCGTCCTACCGAAGAATATGGCGATCGCGTCGCGAATGAATACAACATTCAAACGGAGATGATTCCCCACTGGCTCCAAGATTGGCTTGGCGATCGGGGTGGATATCTCGTTGGCAACATTCGCACGGGCAGACCTGATTTTCGCTTCTTTACCTTAGGCAACTGCCTCAGTGCAATTTTTGACCTCATTAGTCCTGCCCAACAGCGATCGCTGTTTCATCTCATGCACCAAAATCAAACGGCGCTATTTGCGCAAATGCCTCTCCGCATCTGCCATCCACCCTTAGACAATGATGAATGGCGCAAAAAGACTGGCTACGATCGCAAAAATTTGCCTTGGTGCTATCACAATGGCGGTCATTGGCCCTGTCTGTTTTGGTTCTTTGCGATCGCTACCCTAAGGCACAAGCAGCGTTACGATCTATCCCATGCGGATGGCGAAGAGATTCATCTACTACTGCAAAATAATTACGAGTTGTTTCTCAAACGACTCCCTCAACAAAATTGGGCAGAATATTTTGATGGGCCCAATGGCGTTTGGATCGGTCAACAGGCAAGGCTTTACCAAACCTGGACAATTGTGGGATTTCTCTTAACCCATCACTTTTTGAAAGTAAATCCTGATGATGTCAATATTATGAATTTGCCTACGCTCAAGGAATTATCTCTTTTCTAAACTGTCTTTAAGAATCCTTGGCACACTTCAAATCATAGCGATCGCCCATGCATTTTTTCGTAATTTTTCTATTGTAATGGATGCCTAGATCGCCATGTCTCCAGAAAATCATCGATCTCTTGGACTAGCCATTCCTGTTCGTATCTAAGCAGTCCGAATCCAAACTTATGAGCGTAAATGCCTTGATTTAGGCACATTTGTGTTTGGTAAACTGAAGGCAGTTTTGAGTAACCCTAATTCACCTTAGGACAAGGAATTATGCGTAGCCATCGTTGATAGTGCCTACAGAAACAAACAATTCTTGACACCATTGCAACAACACAAAAATCTCGTGCCCGTAGCAAGGTCGCGTAGTAATCGTGTGTTTTACCAAAGTCCTGTGATTTCTGAAGCACCTGCTCACAGAGGACATCCTGCTTGGTATGGAGAGCGTTTTGACCTCAAAGCTCCAGATACATGGCACGAGCCAACTGAGGTGTCCCATATTTCATATAAAACTCGCCACGATCGAACTATTCACGTCACAATTACGGCTTGGTCAAATATGCTAATGCGTGGAACCAAAGTTCTCTCGACACACCAATTTCCTTTTACTTTATTGCGCATCGAGAGTGTCGATGAATTTGGACAATCCCTGTTTCGCCCCATGTGGCTAATTGTCGTTGGTGAAAGACGTGGTGAGTTATCTGTGGTGCAAGTTTATCAGGCTTACCGTCAACGCTTTGACATCGAACATTATTTTTTTCTTGATATTTCTATATATCCATTGTTGCTTGGCAGGTTTAAAATATCTTACCTGTTAGAGGGGGAGCATTTGGTAAAAAAAGTTAGAAAAAGTTATGAATAAAGCAATCGAAAAAAAAGGATTTTCAAAGCATAGATAATGAGATAGGCAATTCGATCGGTCTCCCAGATATCTATAGCAATCCTAAATGAGTTGCAATTAATTTATAGCGCAGGCATCTTGCCTGTAAAGGCTAGGAGCCCGTACTACGTTTATAAATAATTTAAGGAGCTCTATAATGAATACTTGCTTATGTGCTTAACTCTAGAGGTGAGGTCTGTCCTATCTTCCCAAACGATTTTATGACTGACGGTTTCAATTACTTACATAGTTTACTTACATGGTTTTATGGCTACCTATTTTTACTTCAGAAAAAATCCTGAGATTCACCCAATCGGGCGAAGAAAGATTTTTTTAGTAAATAGATCATAGGATTTGCATTGTTTTTATATTATAGAAACGACCGTTTAAAAAATGGCATAAAATTGTTTAAGCAATCAATGACATAAAAGACGTTGTGGGGGGATTTTTAATCTGAAGCGATCGCTTACAGTTCAAATGATTTGACGATCGCGTAAAGGGGATTCTTGATAAGATTTCTTTTAGTATTAGCAACTTGTCAGCGATCGAAAGAGATTGAGGCAAACATTTTTTTGCTTGAAACAAAATTGGCATTCTTACGATTGCTGAAGTGATTTACTCCCTAGGTAGCAATTCTAAAACCAAAAAGATTTAAGTTCATATTCTTGCACTGCGCAACCATTATCCATGACTGCAACCGAGAGCATTCGCGAAACTATCTTAATTGTGGATGACAATCCCGATAATCTCAAAGTATTGTCTCAAATGCTTGCAGATTTGGAGTATGAAGTTTCCATTGCAACCGATGGAGAAATGGCGATCGAGCAGGCTCAATATGCTCGCCCCGATCTAATCTTGTTAGATATTCTCATGGTTGGGATTGATGGGTTTGAAACCTGCCGCCGCATGAAGGCAAATCCTCAGATCCAAGAAATCCCCATTATTTTTATGACTGCCCTCAGCGATATGGCAGATAAAGTTCAAGGGTTTTCGCTAGGCGCGGTTGACTTTATTTCTAAACCCTTTCAGGCTCAAGAGCTATTAGCAAGAGTAAAAGTACATTTAGATCTGCGTAACCTCACAAAAAGACTCGAATCTAAAAACATTCAATTAGAGCAAGTCAATCAAAAACTGCAAGGGGAACTGAGCGATCGCAAAAAAACAGAAGAGGCCCTCCGCCAAAGCGAGGCAAAAAACCAGGCTTTACTAAGCGCCCTACCCGATTTAGTCATGCGAGTGAGTCAAGACGGCATTTACTTAGACTTTATCTCTACCGAAACCTTTAAGGTTATAGGCAAGACTGGCGATTTTATCGGTACGCGGGTCGATCGAAGCTTGCCACCCGATTTAGCGCAAAGACGAATGCAGGCGATCGCCAAGGCAATCCAAACCCGTATGCTCCAGATCTACGAGCAAGAGATTGTCGTAGACGATCTCGCTCAAACCGAAGAAGTTAGAGTTACTCCCTGTGGCGATCGCGAAGTTCTAGTCGTCGTTCGCGATATTAGCGATCGCAAGCAGGCAGAAAAAGCTCTTTTAGATAGCGAACAGCGTTTTCGCTCTGTGTTCGAGCAAGCGGCTGTAGGAATTGTACGCGCCTCGCTCTCAGGACAATTTCTCCAAGTCAACCAACGTTTTTGCGAAATTGTCGGATATACCGAAGCCGAAATCCTAGAGAAAACCTTTAAAGAAATTACCTATGAAGAAGATCTCGAGCGAGACTTAACCTATGTCCGCCAACTCCTAAATGGCGATATTTCCACATTTTCGATGGAAAAGCGCTATATCTGTAAAGATGGGCAGTTAAGGTGGATCGATCTGACTGGATCGTTGATTCGAGACGCCTCGGGATTACCACAATATTTTGTGGCGATCGTTGAAGATATCCAAGTTCGCAAACTGGCAGAAATAGCCCTCGAACAAGAGTTAAAACGCAGCAAACTACTCCTTGAGGCTTCCTTTGACGGGATTGTCGTAATCGACGAACATGGCAATGTGATTGAATCTAACCCAAGTTTTGCCAAGATGCTCGGCTATGCCCCAGAGGAAGTCACAAAGCTCAATGTGGTTGATTGGGATGCTAAGTGGACACCAGAGGAGCTTCAAAGGGGCTCGCAGGAATTTAAACTCAAAAAGAAGAGCGTCAAGTTTGAAACCCGCCATCGTCGCAAAGATGGTTCGATCTGCGATGTCGAAGTCAGCGCCAACAGCATTGATTTGCTTGACGAAACCCTACAGATCTCTATTTGTCGGGATATCACCGATCGCAAACGTAACGAACAAGCCCTTAAAGAAAGTGAGGAACTCGCTAAATTACGCGAACGGCAAGTACTCTCACTCCTCAACAACGTTCCTCATATGGCATGGCTCAAAGATCGTGAGGGTCGCTTTCTGGCAGTTAACGAGCCATTTGCTCAAACCTGTGGCTATACCCCTTCTCAATTGGTTGGGCTGACCGATCTGGACATCTGGCCTCTCGAGTTAGCTAAAGCTTATCTCCGTGACGATCGCGAGGTTATGAAATCTGGCAAACAAAAGCGCGTAGAAGAGGGTCTCATCACTACGGATGGAACAGAGTTATGGATTGAGACGATTAAAACTCCGATCGTCGGTGATTCTAACAAGTCCATTGGTACCGCTGGCATCTCCATGAATATTACCGAACGCAGGCGCGTAGAAATTGCTCTGCGCGAGAGCGAACGTCGCTATGCCACGCTTACCGAAGCTGCCCCCGTCGGCATTTTTCGGTTTGATGCTGCAGGAGAATGTGTCTATGTTAACGATCGCTGGTGTGAAATGACAGGGAGATCCGCAGAGGCAGGCATGAGAATGGGGTGGGTTGACACGTTGCACCCTGAAGATCGCGGTCGCCTGATGATGGAATGGAGTCAAGCCATGCAGCAGGGAGGCTTTTACAAGGGGGAAGCGAGATATCTTCGACCCGATGGCACCCAAATCTGGTTCTACGCCCAAGTGATACCCGAAACCGCCTCTAATGGCGAGCTTCTTGGCTATGTGGGAACGGTTACAGATATTAGCGATCGCAAACAGTCAGAAGAATCCATTCGGCAGAAAAATCAAGAGCTAGAATTAGCCCTAAAGCAACTGCAAAATACCCAAACTGAACTCGTACAATCAGAAAAGATGGCAATTTTAGGACAATTGGTGGCAGGGGTTGCCCATGAAATAAATACACCCTTAGGGGTGATTCAGTCTTCGATCAAAAACGTTAGGATGGCGTTAGACAGTTCATTACACAACCTACCTCAAGTTATGCAGCAGCTATCTGACGAGCGTTGGGCTGACTTTTTATCCCTATTAACAACTGTAAATGAAACTCAACATTCCCTTTCCTTTCGCGAAGAGCGTCAACTCAGACGCCAACTGACTGTCGATCTAACAAATCACGCGATCGCCAATGCCGAAATCTTAGGCGATTATCTCAGCCGCATGAGTGTTTCTCAAGACCTGACGCCTTTATTACCTTTGCTACAAGAAAGCAATAATTCCTTTGTCATTGAAACTGCCTATAACCTCTCTTCAATCCAATCAAACACGAAAAACATTACTTTTGCGGCAGAACAAGCTGCCAAAATCGTTTTTGCACTTAAGAGTTATTCTCGCTATAACAACTCAGGCAGGATGACACTGACATCGATTACGGACGGGATAGATATTGTTTTGACAATATACCAACACCTGATCAAACAAGGTGTTGAGGTCATAAAGAGATATGACGATATTCCTCATATCCTTTGTTATCCTGAAGAACTCAACCAAGTGTGGACTAATCTAATTCATAACGCCATCCAAGCAATGAACCATAGGGGCGAACTAGAGATTCGAGTAGCAGAGAGGGAGCGGCACATTGTGGTTGAGATTATTGACTCAGGTTGTGGGATTTCGTCAGATATTAAAGAAAGAATATTTGAGCCATTTTTTACAACGAAACCCATCGGTGAAGGAAGCGGTTTAGGCTTGGATATCGTTCGCAAAATTGTTGAAAAACATAGTGGTAAGATTGAGGTGAAAAGCCGCGTGGGCAAAACCACATTTACAGTTTGGCTTCCAATTCGTAATACATAATTTTTTTCAATAAAAAGTAGGGTAAATAAAGTTTGATTTGAATGAGTTTTTGTGGGGGAGGTAAAGGACAGGAGCCAAATGGTTAACGTAGCGAATGAATCTAATTGATGAATATTGATGAATATTGATGAATGTAGTAATTTAAGGGTGGGATCGCGAATCATGAAAACAACAATGCAACCAACAATTCTCTGTGTAGATGACGATCGAGCAGTTTTATTGAGTCTGAGAGATCAACTGACTCGAAACTTTCACAATGACTATAATATCGAACTCGCACAGGACGGTTTGGAAGCCCTCGAGTTACTTGACGAACTTCGTGCCGAAGGCGTTGATGTGCCGCTAGTGATTTCCGATCACATCATGCCCGGCATCAAGGGAGATGAGTTTTTAATTAGAGTCCATTCTCGTTTTCCTAAAACCCTTAATGTCCTCTTGACTGGACAAGCGAATGCTGATGCTGTAGGCAATGCCGTTAACTTTGCTAGCCTCTATCGCTATATTGCTAAACCTTGGAACGATACCGATCTCTGCCTCACCGTAACAGAAGCCCTTCGCCGATATCAGCAAGATAACGAACTAGAACTGTCCCAAGCAACGCTACGCCAAAGTGAAGAGCGGTTCCGACAATTGGCAGAAACCATTGATGAGGTCTTTTGGGTTACTAATCCCCAAAGGAGTAAGGTAATTTATCTCAGTCCTAGCTTTGAACAGGTTTGGGGTATGTCCTGTGAGGATATCTACGATCGTCCTCAACAATGGTTAGAAACCATTGTTGAGGACGATCGCGCGCGCATGCAAAATATATTCTCCAACCAAGTCCAAAATAAGTATATTGAGGAATACCGTATTGTCCGCCCTGATGGAGAGATCTGTTGGATTCGCGATCGCGGCTTCCCCGTTCAAGATCAGACAGGTCATACCTATCGTATTGTAGGTATTGCTGAGAATATTAGCCAACGCAAGCAATTAGAACAGGAGCAAGCTCGCCTGATTGCAATTTTGGAAGCATCTCCAGATTTCATTGCGATCGCAAATATTGAAGGGCGCATACTTTGGATAAACTTTCAGTTGAGACAGTTACTCGGTCTACCTCCTGAATGCGACCTATCTCAGTTGGTCTTTTCTGATTTCAATTCTGATGATTCTAAAGCGATCGTGCTCGATCGAGGGATACCCAACGCCATTGAGAAAGGGATTTGGGTAGGGGAGACAACGATTTCTACTTTGGAAGGTACAGAAATACCCGTTTCTCAGTTGATTATCGCACATAAATCTGAAGATGGGGATGTCCAACATCTCTCTACGATTATGCGAGATATTAGTACGCTCAAACAGATCAATACTGAGTTGGAAATTCGCGTTGAAGAACGTACGGCTGAGTTAAAAGCAGCTAAAGAAGCGGCGGAAGCAGCAAATCGCGCTAAAAGCACTTTTCTTTCAAATATGAGTCACGAACTGCGCACTCCTCTCAATGTAATTTTGGGATTTAGTCAATTGTTGGTTGCAGATGATTCTCTCGACCTCGATCAGAAAGAAGAAGTGGAGCATATTAATGCCAGCGGCAACCACCTCTTGAGCTTAATTAACGACATTCTAGAAATGGCTCGAATTGAAGCGGGTCAAATTACTTTTACGGCAGGCAGCTTTGATTTATACGAACTATTAGATCGACTGGAAGGCATGTTTCAACGGCAAGCCCAGTTTAAAGATCTACAGCTCAAATTTATTCGATCGCTTGACAAGCTGCCTCAGTATATCGAAACAGATAAGAGCAAGCTGTCCCAAGTTCTGATCAACCTACTGGGGAATGCGATTAAATTTACGGAAGCTGGAAGCGTAACCCTGAGAGTGACTTACGACCGCGATCGGCTATTCTTTGCCGTGGAAGATACTGGGTCTGGAATTGAATCTAGCGAGATCGATACTTTGTTTCAGCCTTTCATCCAGTCCAAACGCAAAGATCCTCGTCAAGAGGGAACAGGTTTAGGTCTGCCCATAAGTCGCCAATTTGTGGAATTAATGGGCGGGGCGCTTACGGCTGAAAGCCAGTTAGGAGTGGGATCGACGTTTGAGTTTTATATTCCATTTAAACCAGCTCAAATCTCTAGCTCTCAAATTACTCGTAGAGCGATCGGTTTAGCTCCCAATCAAACGAAATATCGCATTTTAGTAGTAGACGATCTCTGGGCAAATCGCCAACCATTGGTTAAGTTGCTCTTGCTTTTAGGATTTGAAGTCAAAGAAGCTGGCAGTGGAGAGGAAGCGATCGCGCTCTGGGATAGCTGGCAACCCCACCTAATTTGGATGGATATGCGCATGCCTAAAGTTGATGGATATATGGCAACTTCACAAATTCGGACAAAAGAGCGGCAGCAGCAAAAAGCTCCCACTAAGATTTTAGCGCTTACAGCCAGTGCTTTTGAGGAAGAACGCACCAGAGTTTTAGCTGTAGGCTGTGATGACTTTATTCGCAAACCCTATCAGGAGAAAATTATTTTACAGAAACTCACAGAACATTTGGGCGTGCAATATATTTATGAAAACTAAACCTCATCTGCTCGATTTGGGTAGTCAACGTGAATTCGGGATTAAGTATCGGCTAGCGGAAAACTAACTGAAAACATGGTTCGACCAGGCTGACTCTGAACTTCAATCTCACCATCATGCTTTTGGACGATCTGTCGCACGATGTCTAGTCCCAGTCCACTGCCTTCTCCCCTAGGCTTGGTGGTTACAAACGGCTCAAAAATCTTGGCTTGCAATTCTAAAGGAATCCCCGAGCCTGAATCGATAATCTGAGCGATCGCGCGATCTGCTCGTTGTGTCACCACGACTTCTAACGTTCCCTGCTGTCCCATGGCATAGATCGCATTGTCAATTAAATTTACCCATACTTGCGTAAGTTCGTCAGGGTCGCAGAAAATCGGTGGGATTTCGGCATAACAACGGATAACCTCAATTCCCTGTTTTAGTCGATTGTGGTATAGGGTCAGAGCTACTTCGATACTCTCGGTAATTTGGGTGAGACTTCTTTCTCCTAGTTTGCTGCGATGGCTATAGGTTTTGAGCGCAAATACAATCTTAGCTGCGCGATCGACCTCCTGTTGGATGTTATTGGCATTTTGTTGTTGCATGACCAAACTGTAAGCCAGTTGTAAAATGTTTAAACAGTTTGGATCTTGCAGGATATGCTGATAAAGATGTAAATCCCTTCCCACATTCAACAGGGTGAGTTTGGTGGCAAGTCCTGGGGCATCGTTAAATCCTCGTTCTGATAGTTCGATTTGCAGTTGACGCCGTAGTTGTCGCTCTTCCTGGGTGGAGAGAGACAGTTGCTTCTGATTTTGAATGGCGGCATTGACCAAATCTAGAAACTCCGTTTGTTGTGAAAGAGATAGTTGTTGCAGCATTGCAGGCAATTGTTGAAGAGAAGTCGTTAATGCCGTCACAATATTGCCTGTCGCACAGCGAATTACGCCCAAGGGCGTGTTGATCTCGTGGGCAACACTGGCGGTAAGTTGTCCGAGGGCTGCCATTTTCTCAGATTGAATCAGTTCTGCTTGGGTGGCTTGTAAGTCACTTAGAGCTTGAGATAGCTCTTGAGTGCGCTCTTCTACTTTTTGTTCTAGGGTCTGATAAAGTTGGGCATTTTCGATCGAAATTGCCGCTTGGGCGGCGATCAGTTGCATCAGTTCTTGGCGATCGCGCGTAAATGCTCCTGCTGTAATTTGATTTTCTAAATACAAAACGCCAATCAGCTTTCCTTGATTTAAAATGGGGCAGCAAAATACACTTTTGCACGATCGGTTTAACCAATAGGGATCGGAAGTAAATGGGTTTGGCATTGCCACATCATCGATGACCGTAACTTCTTGAGTGCGTATGACATAGTTGATCGCACTCAAAGGAACCCACTGATTGCCTTCGAGGAGCAAAGATTCCACATAACAGGATTCATCTGTAGAACAACGAACTGAGATCCGCCAGTCTTCATGGGATTTCAAGATTAACATTCCAGTTTGTGCGCCCGTATTTTCCATGACGATATGCATCAATTTTGCCAGCAGTTTCTCTAAATGGATTTCCTGGAAAATTGCTTGCGATGCTTTGAGTACAGTATTTAGATCCAGCAAGATTGAAGTGCTGCTACTGGAAGAAGAACGAGCTTGGATGCGATCGCTCCCGTCATCAGTTCCCCCATCCAAAGCAAGCCAGATTGAGGATATTCTATTTTGAACTATTGACGTTAGTAACTGGGGATAACGGGTTTCTAGATCGACCAATTTTGCCTTGGCTCCCCAACGGCGATAGCAATCATAAGCTTCCTGCATATAGCCTGCGGCAGCTTTAGGCTTACCCCAACAGAGAAAAAATTTCGCAGTAAGTTCGTTGGCTAAGGCTTCGTCTTGAATAAATTTATTTTCCTTGGCACTAGCGATCGCGCGATCGTAGGCTTCTATGGCATCGGTTTTGTTGTCCAATATGCGATATCGTTCGGCTGCCACCAATTCGTAACGATGCTGATGGTTTGTAGGAGCGATCGCTGCCCAATGGTGCAATTTATCCTGATGTTGTTGCACGCGATCGAGAATTGCTGGGCGCTCTTCTAGCAATGCCGTTGCATATTGGTTTAATTGAATTAGTGCATCAAAAAAGGAATAGAGAGGAACTAAGAACGTAGATACATTGCTGTCTAGGTATTGGGCAGCTTGGGTAGAGGTCTGGACAGCCTCCCGATCTTTGCCAAAGAGATAATAAAGAATAGCTTGATTGAGGTGCAACTGGAAAAATGCACCGCGATTATTGTTGGATTGTAGTTGCGAAAGGGATGGTTCCAAGTTAAGGATCGTGCCATTCAGGAGATAAGGAACATCTGTCTGCCCCAATAAATTCAATACAGTTTGTTGATAAATCTCTTGACAAAGTAGGGTAGGAACATGTTTGTATTGCTTGATTGTTTGACGATAAATATCCATTGCCTGAGCCAGTTCCGTTAGCTCCTCCCCCGCATAATAAGCGTGACAGCTATAGGCCATACCACTCAAACAAGCGATCTCAATATTGCCGTTTTCCAACCCACTCAGAAAGGCTTCCCGCAGGCTCGGCAAGGTTTGAAATAGGGCATTTTTCCAATGTCTAATCAGATGGTTAAACACAAACTCAGCGCGAGCTTTAAAGGATGGCAGTTGGAGTCGCTCTAGAAGGTCTAATGCCAATCCTCCAAACTCGTAACCACGCTCGATATCGCCAATGATGCCACACAGGATGAAACCATAGCCACCATAAGCAAACACAGACACTGGACTGTTCCCATATCGGATCGATAATTCGACTTGCTTAAAAATCAGCAATGGCATTAAGGCAGGAGTCGATGCATAGGCGGCAGACACTAACGCTGTCAAGATTTCCATTGCTGCCAAAATCTGCGGATCGATCATGGTTGGCAAATCTAGTAAATTCTGAGGTGGGATGTTTGCACAGAGCGATCGCGTCACACCAAAAGCCTGTCGAATATCTGTCTGAGTAGGTTGCTCTGGAAATTCGATACCTAGGGAACACAACACCTGTAAACCAATCCGAACCGAATCCTTAAGCTCCCCTTTTGCTTTAGCGCCAATAATCAGAATTTGTTGAACTGCGATCGTATCTAGAAGGCTTTTAGCCTTTTGTAGAACGATATTTACCCACTGTTCCATTTGCTCGAAATCGGCATTGAGGCAACTCGCTTCCGCAATTTCTTGATGCAGTGCCAGTGCCAAGGGATAATGAGCTTCCCAAGCATCATCTGGTAAAAGGGCGATGCCGATCGCGAGATAGTCGATCGCCGCACCAAAGGCTGTAGCCATTTTCGCTTTGCGCCCAGCAGCAAGGTTCAATGTGGCGAGATTTTCCCATTCTGGCGTTAGGGCGGCGGTACGCATCTCGGAGAGAATCGCATCTCTACCGACATTCAAATGGTTGACGATTTCAAATAGCTGCTCTTCCCTTTCCCTCGTTGAAGAATCGCGTAATAATAGCTGACCGATGGTTAGATGGATTCTCTGCTTTTGGTCTTCAGCAATTAGTGAGTAAGCCGCCTGTTGAATGCGATCGTGTAGGAAGCGATAGCCGATCGCTTCCCCTTGCGCCAAAGCCTCAGCAATTTCATCGGCATTCAACGATTGTGCCAAGCGATAGCCCTCTCCCACAGGCTCGATCAAACTCGTTTGGATTGCCTCCCATAACTCTTGTGCCGTTTGAGTTAGAGAGCGCTCGCTTACCGTTGCCAACATGTGTAAATCAAATGGATTGCCAATACAAGCAGCCAACTGCAATATTTTCTGGGTTGACTTTGATAACTGGGTGATTTTGCCAATCATCAGATCGACTACATTCTCGCTAATATCCTGTTGCTGAATTCGAGCTAAATTCCATTGCCATGCACCGAGTCTTGCCTCTGTCTTTTGGTGGTTGGATGTCACCTCAAACCAGATCGATCCTTCCTCATATAGCGACTTGAGCAACTGGGTCAAGAAAAAGGGATTTCCTGCTGTTTTCTCAAATAGCAACACTGCTAAAAGCGCCACAGACTCCACGGAAGTATGGAGTGTCTCTGCAAGCAGTTTGGTCACATCTTGCAAATCTAAGGGTTCGAGCTCAATTTCAGTCACAGTCACCCCTGCTTTACGCATCTCTGCCACAGTCTGCATAAAGGGGTGAACAGAGCTGACTTCATTATCTCGATAGGCAGCGATCGTCAGCCAGTGATGATTTTCAGGGTTTTGTATAAACCCTTGAAATGACTGGCAGGATGCAATATCTATCCATTGCACATCATCCATAAATACAACCACAGGATGATTTGGACTTTGGAAAACCCCAGTAAACTGATTGAGTGTTCGGATTGTGCGATTTCTGGTCTCGATCGCGCCTAATTCGGGAACAGGTGGTTGCTGCCCAATAATCAGCGCTAATTCTGGAATTACATCAACGATAACGCGAGCATTTGCACCCAAAGCCTTAAGCAATGCTTCCCGCCAATACTGAAGTCGCTCTTGGCTTTCGGTTAGCAACTGGCGTATTAACCCTCGCCAAGCCTGCATCAAAGCATCTAGGGGAATATCTCGCTTGAACTGATCGAATTTACCCGTAATGAAATATCCTTTTTGACGGGTCAGCGATCGCAGCAACTCATGAATCAACTTGGTTTTACCTACCCCCGAATAGCCGCTCACCAATACCAACTCACAGCTACCTTGACTGATGCGATCGAAGACTTCTAGGAGAGTTTTTATTTGGTCTTGCCTGCCATAGAGTTTTTGAGGAATATTGAATCGAGCTAGATCGTCCACCTGTCCCAAAACAAAATCAGCGATCGCTCCTGTCTTTTTAAACTTTTCCAGACAGATTTCCAGATCTGTTTTTAATCCAACTGCGCTCTGATAGCGATCCTCAGCATTTTTCGCCATCAATTTCATCACGATATCCGAGAGAACTTTTGGTATATGGGGAGATTCCAAGGGGATTGGCGATCTGGCTAAATGGCTATAGACCAATTCTAAGGGATCGTCGCTTTGGAATGGTAATTGTCCGCACAGCAACTGATAGAACGTCACTCCTAATGAATAAAAATCCGTGCGATAATCAATACCCCGATTCATCCGACCTGTTTGTTCGGGCGATAGATAGGCTAACGTTCCTTCTAAAATATTTGGGGTTTGCAGTGCTTGAGTCTCTTGGGGCAAAAGCGAAGCCAGTCCAAAATCGGTAAGCTTGACTTGATGGTTTGTCGGATCGATCAGGATATTGGATGGCTTGATGTCTCTATGAATCGTGCGAAGTTGATAAAGTCCATCCAGAATTTCGGCGAGTTGTACGGCGATCGGCAAAAAATTAGCTAAATCTAAAGAACCTGTGGCGATGTAATCTTGAAGGGTAACAGATCGCTCGTCTGGCATCACCAGAACCAAGCTATTGCCAAAACTTTCTAGACCTATGGGGCGAACCACCCCTGACAAATTTAGTTTTTTGGCGATCGTGTAATGGTTGCGCAATCGCAAGGTGTCTTGAATTGCAGGGCGATCGCCTCTTAGCATTTTTAGTACCACAGGGGCTCCATCTGCGAGCCGAACCGCTCGGTAAACCATAGTTCTAACACCCAAGAAAAGCGTTGCAGTCACCTGATAACCGTCTATTTGAGGAATGCGATCGCCATTACTCAGACCTTGCCAACTCATTGCATTCCTCCAGATTCAAACAGCATTAGTGAAAGTGTTTGTGAAAATAGGATCGCTATATAGCGATCCTATTTGATACATGAGAGATTCTTTCCTCTACATTGAGCGTAGGGACAATTCATGAATTGCCCCTACGCTCAAATCATTTAGGACTGCTATATATATGATTGCAAAACTTGTTTTAATTTGCAGTTTTTTAGATCTGCAAAAATTCTGTATCCCACCAGATGGGGTGAAGTCAACTTTTAGCGTAACCTTTTATGATGAGATTGTTGATTGTTCTTAGTTGTAAAATCAGTTTTTAGCGAATAAACGATCGGGAGTCACAAAATCGTAAAATTTCCAAGGGCGGCAGATCGGGAAAAAATCAACGGTTAGTGTCTTTATTTTTTCATTACAAAAAACTTGATTTTTTAAAGTCTTACAGCAAGAGCATTCCAAAATGCAACAACTTTGATGCAAGAGTGGCATCCCAAATTATGAAAACAATGATAAAACCAACAATTGTCTGTGTAGATGATGAGAAAGCTGTTTTGTTAAGCCTCAGAGATCTGCTGATTTGCAATTTCCAAGATGACTATAATATCGAAATAGCCCAAAATGGATTGGAAGCCTTGACATTGCTAGATGAACTCCATGCTGACGGAATTGATATTCCTCTTGTAATTTCCGATCACATTATGCCAGGGCTCAAAGGAGACGAGCTTTTAATTAAGGTACATTCTCGTTATCCTAAAACGTTAAACGTTCTGTTGACTGGACAGGCAAATGCTGACGCCGTGGGTAATACTGTTAACCATGCCAATCTTTATCGCTATATTTCTAAACCATGGAATGATATCGATCTTTGCCTCACCGTAACCGAAGCGCTGCGGCGATATCAGCAAGCAAAAGAATTAGAACGCTTAAAGCAGGAGCAAACTCGCCTGATTGCGATTCTAGAAGTTTCTCCAGACTGTATAGCCATTACCGATCTTGAAGGGCATCTACTTTGGGTTAATTCCCAATTGCGACAATTACGGAATCTCCCCCTAGATACCGATCTGTCGCAACTGCTATTTTTCGATTTCCACGATCGCGCTTCCAAAGAGATCCTGCTCGATCGTGGGATACCGATGGCGATCGAGCAAGGGCTTTGGGCTGGTGAAACCACACTTTTAAGTTCGCAAGGAACAGAAATACCCGTTTCCCAGTTGATCGTTGCTCATAGGTCTGAAGATGGCAATGTTGAATATCTCTCTACGATCGCGCGCGATCTCAGCGAGATCAGAGATATGAATGCCGAATTAAACGAACTTCGGACATCAGTCAATGACAATCTTGGGGGGAATGATTTGGGATAGAAATCTCCTAGAATTTTCCACAGTACTGTAAGAGTTCTTGTTCTAGATCGATGCCTTTATTGCCTGTTGCGGTTAACATGGGCATCGCTTGCATCAATGCTGCATAATCTCCTTGGGCTTGGTCGCGTTTTACTCTTTCCAACTTCCCTCCCATATCTCCAGCAAACTGTAAATAACGTTCGTGCAAAGATTTAAGCTGGGCATCCTCGACTTTTAGTGCGAGTAAATCTTGCTTTAAGTCATCGACATAACGCAATGCCACGGAAGGATCCATGGTGTTACGGGCTCCCGAAGCCTTGTCTACGATGGTGGTAAATGCTTTACACTCAGCAGATTTATCAATCTTATCCACTATTTTGGCATCCTGACTGGACGCATTTGTCGGCAAAGCCAAGCCCATCAAGTCTGTGGTTCGTAGTCCATAGGGAATGACTATCCCTGCAAGGGTCAGTGCGATCGCAAGCATAAAATTAGGTTTGGTTTGGAACATAGATTTTTATTCTGCAAATAATTTAATGTTTCCCATAAAAATGCGATCTCCACTCAAGTTGCGCCCCCCCATCCAACGCATAGAGACTAGGAAAATCTAAGATTTTGAAGCCAATTCCTGTAAACTCAAAAAGTGATTTCTGTGATTCTTACAGGTAAACTAGCTTAAGAATGTGTTGGAAAGGTGTGAGGAATTTGTATGAACATCAAAATTTATTTTACCACTGTTGCCATATCTATAATGTTGACAGCTTTTGCAGATACTGGTACTAAAGCATTTGCTTTGGAAATCGATCGAAATGTAAAAGGCACAGCGATCGCGCCTTCTGCTCAACCTGTTTTATTAGAGCCAAGCAATTCCTTGCAGGATGCGTCCCGCCGCATCCCTAACTATGTCCCCAACCATGTTGTTACTCCTGACCCCAAGCAACAGTCGGCACAGGTAACTTCGGTATCGCAACTCTCTGACGTTAAAGCCACTGATTGGGCGTTTACCGCACTGCAAAGTCTGGTGGAACGTTATGGCTGTATCGCAGGATATCCCGATCGCACCTATCGCGGACGACAAGCGATGTCGCGCTACGAATTTGCGGCTGGACTGAATGCCTGTTTAGATAAAATTAATGAGATTTTGAGTGCGGGACTCGCAGACAAAGTCAGTCAAGAGGATCTAGCCGCACTCAAAAAGCTCCAGGAGGAATTTGCCGCCGAACTCGCGGTATTAAGAGGTAGGGTTGATGCGCTGGAGGCAAAAACAAGCCGACTTGAAGCCCAGCAATTCTCGACAACCACAAAGCTAAACATCCTCAGTTCGTTTAATGTAAGTAGTGTTTTTGCTGGTGGCGATATCCGTGCCGAAGGTTTGCCAATTCCTGGTAGCGTGCCCGTTGCCCGCTTTGCTGCGCGTAATCCCTTGACTGGAAGCCCAATTGTTGGAACGGTTACAGACAAGCCCAACACCACCTTCAGTCATTCCACCTATCTCCTGTTTACCTCTTCATTTACAGGAAGCGATACGCTCAACCTGATTTTGGCGATGGGAAATGGTAGTCCTCCTGCTAGTGCCTATGCTTCCGCAGGTTTTTCTAGTACATTTGCAGTTCCCTATGCCGATTCCAATCCTGTTGTGCCCTTGCCAGCAAATAGCGTGGGTTTATTTGAACTCTTTTATAGCTTTCCCATCAGCGATAATGTCAAGGTGCAGATTGGTCCCCGCATTCTCCCTTTTCGCCAATTTGATGTCAATCGCTTTACCTCTGTGCTGAATGGAGCGGGAGGATTGAACTCCTATCAAAGCACCATCGCCAATAGTGGCTTGTCAGGGGCAGGTGCGATCGTGAGTTGGCGTATGTCCGATCGACTGCTGCTCAAAGCAGGCTATCTTGCCCGTAACGATGCGTCATTTCAATACTTTGGGGGTGATGGCTCTAGCAATCCCAATCGCGGCTTATTTGGCGGCTCCAATCAAATTCTGACCGAACTCACCTATTCCCCCAGCGATTCTGCAAATTTACGGTTTCTCTACAGTCGGACGTACAACCAAGCACCACCTGTTTCGCCCCTCGGTCAACCGAACTTCCCGTTCTTTCTGACTTATTCAGCGCGTGGGGTTGTGGATGATGGACTTGGGGGGAGTCTGCAAGACAGTACAGGGGATAACTTGGTCTTTAACTTTGATTGGCTACTCAATAAGTCCTTTGGCTTATTCGGGCGTTATTCCTATAGTAATTACCGCATTGCACCCGTAAACCCTGCCATCTCGGGTGGTAATGTCAGCCTTCAAGCATTCCAATTTGGTTTAGCCTTTCCCGATCTTGGCAAAGAAGGCGCTTTAGGTACGCTTTCCTTTAGCATTCCATTTCAAGTGCTTTCTGGGCGCAATTTTCTGGTATCAGGGAACGGCGATGGTGGCACGCAGTACGATGTGGAGCTAACCTATTCCTATCCAGTGATGAAATATATCACTTTGACACCTACTTTGTTTGCCACGTTTAACGCCAATAACTTCAGTAGCAATCCGACAATTTGGGGAGTGGTATTGCGCACGCAGTTCTTGTTCTAAAGTTAATTTAGGGAGTAAAGACAATGCTAGATCCTGTAGTTTGGTCGCGCGAAGTTAACAATGCACCGCTGCCGCCTTTGGTAAAAGGTATCCCTTTTTTAGGAAGTGCGCTGGAACTCGGATCGGATAGCCTCGGTTTCTTTGTCAGGCAATATCATGAGGTTGGTCCGATTTTCCGAGTTCGGGCGGTCGATCGCCAATATACAGTACTGGCGGGAGCAGAGGCTAACCAGTTTGTCAACCAAGTCGGCACCGAATTTCTCAGTAGCAAAGAATTTTGGCAAGGATTTTCTCAAGAGCTAGGTGTGAAGGACTTGCTCGTTGGCTTGGAAGGCGAAGCCCACCAACGCCAGCGGCGATTTTTGCAACCCAGCTATTCGCGCAATGCGATTATTAATGCTTTCCCAGAAATCATTCAATTAATGGGCAATCTCACCGCAGATTTGCGATCGCCGCAGCGACTGAAGGTCTTACCCTTTATGCAAAAACTCATCTGCGAGCAGTTAGGCATGTTGCTCGCAGATTGCTCGCCCGCTGAGTACCATAGCGATGTGGTCAAGTTCTTGCAAACTGCGTTGAATGTCACTGTTGTCAGGCAATGGCCAGCATTTCTCCTGTGGCAACCCTCTTACAAACGTGCCAAACAAAGGACGCTCGAACTGGCTCGGCTCGCGATCGCCAAACATCGCAAAGGGAACCTCAACCATGCGAAGCCCAATTTAATCGACGATCTGATTGCGGACTCTAAGCAGCAGCAGCGCTTATTCTCTGAAGCTGAGATGGTTGCTGCGGCTGTCGGGCCCTACCTTGCAGGGATCGATACCGTTGCCAACACCTGTTCTTTCATGCTTTACGCCCTGCTAAAGTCTCCTAACACGCTTGCAAGAGTGCAACAGGAGGTCGATCTGCTATTTCGGGAGGGTATACCCACTGCCGATCGATTGCGCGGGTTGAACGCTCTCTATGGGACAGCAATGGAAACGCTGCGCATGTACCCTGCGGCTCCTGCAATTCAACGCCATGCGATCGCTGATTTTGTGTTTAAAGGCTATCGGGTTGAGAAAGGAACCCATTTGATCCTTGCTACGACAGTGCCACATTTCTTACCTCAGCTTTTCCCCAATCCCTATGATTTTGATATCGATCGCTTTCAGCCGCCACGTAGCGAACACAAACAAAATGGGGCTTTTGCCCCTTTTGGCGCAGGCGCACACCTGTGCTTAGGGCAGGGTTTGGCAGAAGTACAAATTATGTTAATTATGGCTACTTTATTGCATTGGTTTGAATTTTCCTTAGAATCTCCAAACTATACAGTTAAGCCAATTAACAATCCTACCCTTTCACCAGGAAATAAATTTTCTGTGCGTGTCCAAAGGCGATAGGCAAAAGGATTGCCCGTACAATAAGGGGAATGCTTAGAAGATCGCAGTCATGATTGAGATTCCTGGCTACAAAATCAATTCGCTCGTGTATGAAAGCGATCTATCGATCGTTTATCGAGGAAATCGTCAAGACGATTTCCAACCAGTCATCCTGAAAATTTTAAAGTCAGAGTACCCGCCACCCGAAGAAATCGTTCGCTATAAACTGGAATACGAAATCTGTAGCAGACTAAACCATATCGAGGGCGTTGTTAAAGCCTATAGCTTTACAAAACACAAACGGATTCGATTCATTGCCTTTGAAGATTTTGGCGGTGAATCTTTACGCATCTTAAAATCTTCGCGGAGTTTTTCCCTCATAGAAATTTTAGCGATCGCCGCCCAAGTAGCAGGCATTCTCAGCGAAATTCATGCCGCAAATGTAATTCATAAAGACATCAATCCAGCCAACCTCGTCCTTAACCCACGGACAGCGCAAGTCAAAATCATCGACTTTGGCATTTCAAACATCCTGTCGCGAAAAAATCCTACCATTCGCAACACCCAAGTACTCGAAGGTACCCTTGCCTATATCTCACCCGAACAAACAGGGAGGATGAATCGCACCCTCGACTATCGCAGCGATCTCTATTCTTTGGGCGTGACGCTATACGAACTTCTCACCGATCGCCTTCCCTTTGAATTTGACGACCCGATCGAATTAGTCCATTGCCACATTGCCCGACTTCCTATCCCTCCCTTCAATCACAATCCAGAGATTCCTAAGGTCGTCTCTGATATGGTGATGAAGCTCTTGGCAAAAACAGCCGAAGACCGCTACCAAAGCGCACAAGGACTCAAAGAAGATTTAATAACCTGTAAAAAACAATTAGAAAACCATTGCGAAATTTCAGAATTTGGACTCGGCAAACAGGACATTTCCGATAAGTTCCAAATTTCGCAGAAACTTTATGGCAGAGAATCACAAATTGAGCTATTACTAACAGCATTTGAGAGCGTATGCATTGGTAAATCTGAGGTCATGATGGTGACAGGCTACTCAGGTATCGGTAAGTCTGTACTGGTCTCCGAAATCTACAAGCCAATTACTCAAAAACGCGGCTATCTAATTTCTGGTAAATTTGACCAGTTTCAACGCAATATCCCCTACAGCGCTTTCGTTACTGCCTTTCGCGAACTCGTCAAGCAACTCCTCACTGAAAGCGAAAGCCAACTGCAAAAATGGCGCGATCGCTTGCTTACAGCCCTAGGAGAAAGCGGACAAATCATCATCGATGTGATTCCTGAAGTGGAACTGATCGTTGGTAAGCAATCTCCCGTCCTAGAACTCTCGCCCGCAGAGGCTCAAAATCGCTTCAATTTGGTGTTTCAGAATTTTGTTCGGGTTTTTACTAGACCGAAACATCCTCTGGTTATCTTTTTAGATGACCTACAGTGGGCGGATGCGGCTTCGTTACAGCTTTTGCAATTACTCGTGACTTCGGCGGACAGTCAGTTTCTCTTTTTTATTGGGGCCTATCGCAGTAATGAGGTTGATGCGATTCATCCTTTGAGTTTAACGCTTAAGAATATTGCTGATGCTGGAACATCTGTTAACGAAATCGAACTTTTACCGCTCGAACGCTCGGATGTCTATCGTCTGTTGGCGGATACGCTGAAATGCGATCGCGAAAAGATTATTCCTTTGGCTGAACTCGTCCTCCATAAAACTGCGGGTAATCCATTTTTTATCAATGAATTCTTGAAGTCTCTCTATGCGGAGGGTTTGATCGATTTCGATTTAGGAAATAGTGCTTGGCGTTGGGATCTTGCCCAGATTCAGTCGGCGGGGTTTACGGATAATGTCGTCGATCTGATGTCAGACAATATCCAGAAATTGTCTCCCGATTCTCAGAAAATCGTCCAAATTGCTGCCTGTATTGGTAACTATTTTGATTCGCAGACTCTGGCGATCGCTGCCGACCGTCCGCATCGATTGGTTGCCAAGGATCTTTTACCCGTTTTATTGGAAGGACTGATCTTACCGCTAACGGATAATTACAAATTTGCGAGTGTCGATGATGAACAAGACCTAGCAGAAAATTTTGTGGTGGAGTACAAGTTTCTCCACGATCGCGTTCAACAGGCGGCTTATGTTCTCATTCCTGAGTCAGAAAAGCAGGTTACTCATCTCAAGATTGGTCGTCAGCTTTTAAAGAAAGTGGGATCGAATGGAAAAATGGGGGCGATCGATGAGGAGGTTTTTAGTATTACGAACCACCTCAATATGGGAATTGGATTGATTACAGATGCCCAAGAACGTCTCGAACTAGCCGAATTAAATTTACTTGCGGGTAAAAAAGCCAAGGATTCTAATGCTTATGCGGATGCCCAAAAGCACCTAGCCATAGGGATTGGGCTTCTTCCCGATGATGGATGGCAAAGGCATTATCAGCTTAGCTTATCCCTTTATCAAGCAGCAGCCGAGTCTGCCTATTTGAATACGGACTATGATGAATGTCATCGACTGGTGGAGCGGATCGTTCACCATGCCCACCATATTCTCGATACGATTGAATCCTATAAGGTAAAGATCGATGCCTATACCTCCCAAAAGAAATTCCACGAAGTTCCTGCAACCGTAAATTCCATACTCTTGCGTTTAGGCGAACCTTTCCCAGCTTATCCCAACGAGCTTCAGGTTGGAGTAGAACTATTACGCACGGAAATACGTACTCGCATCAAAAGGATTGATGACTGGTGGACTCTGCCAACCATGACCGATCCTTACAAACTTGCTGCGGTCTATATCATGACCACAATTGCAACCTCTGCGATTAATTTAAATCCCTTGCTGGTAGGCATGGTGATTCTCCGCATCGTGAACTTATCGCTGCAATATGGCATCTCACCCAATGCAATTATTCAGGGTGCTGCCTATGGATTGATCCGATGGGTCGCTTTTCAAGACATCGAAGGTGGCTATCGCGTTGGATTAGTAAGCTTGCAACTGATCCAGCAGCATAATATTCGGCGTAGTGCTTCTTTAACGATCGTAGCATTTGAAGCTTGTTTGAGACATTGGAAAGAACATTTAAGAGAATCTTTACCCAATTTACTAAGGGCGATCCACCTCGGTACCGAACTTGGCGAATATGACTCCATTGGCTTTGGCGTATCAGCATATTGCCTCCATCGATTTTTTGTCGGAGATCCTTTAGATGGTGTTATTCAAGATTTCCAAAACTATAATGGCTTGCTATTACAGAAAATTAAACAACCCCAGATTGTCGATCAACACAGAGCTTGGCATCAGCTAGCCCTCAATTTTGCGGGTCTGGGAGAGAATATGCCTTTCCTTGTCGGGGAGGGGTTCAATGAATTCGATCTCCTTCCGACATATTTGGCAGAGAAAAACGGAATTCCCGTTTACTATTCCTGTGCTGCCAAGGGTGTATCTCACTATTTCTTTTATGATTACAAAACCGCGATCGCTTCTTTCCGTCAAGCTATGCCCTTTGAGCGATCGATTGTCAGCGCATTTGGTGTTGCAAACCATAATTTCTACTATTCCCTTGCGTGCTTGGGTCTATGTAAGAGCTTGCCCAAACATGCTCGCCGTAAATATCTAAGGCAGGTTGCCAAAAATCAGAAGAAAATGCAACGTTGGGCTAAACATTGCCCCATGAACTTTCAACACAAATTCGATCTAGTAGAAGCAGAAAGAACGGCTTTGCAGGGTAAACAAATACAGGCAATGGAACTCTACGATCGCGCCATCAAAGGAGCGCAAGAAAACGAATATATCCAAGAGGAAGCTCTAGCCAATGAGCTTGCTACTCAGTTTTATCTACAACTAAATAAAGATAAAGTCGCCCAAGCCTATTTTACCGATGCTTGCAGGTGCTATCAAAACTGGGGCGCACGGGCAAAAGTGCTGCACTTAGAAGAAACCTATTTGCAATTGACTAACCGCAAGTCCCTTCCTCGCAATAATTCGATTACTTTTCGCGCTAACTCCTTTAACCCTAGCCAAACCACAAACGCACCCATAACTACGGGCGGCTCCCTGAAACTCGATCTAGTCTCCGTGGTGAAAACCTTCCAAGTTCTTTCTGATGAGATCGATCTAGAAAAGCTCTTAGCAAAACTGATGAAACTGTTGATCGAGAATGCTGGCGCTCAGGTGGGTCATTTGATTCTTGAAAATGAGGGCAGACTCCATATTGAGGCTTCGGGTACTTCTGAAAGTGATGAGGTGGAAGTGCTGCGATCGCGTTCTATGGAAAATATGGTTCCTGCTTCAGCGATCAACTATGTTGTCCGTACCTTAGAAAGTATGGTGCTTGGTAATGCTACACAAGAAGGTATGTTTACCAACGATCCCTACATTCAATCGCATCAACCAAAATCCTTGCTTTGTATCCCTTTGCTCAATCAGGGCGAACTCGCTGGCATTCTCTATATGGAAAACGATCTCGTCACCAATGCGTTTACAAGCGATCGCCTTGAAGTTCTTACCCTGTTGTCTAGTCAAGCGGCAATTTCGATCAATAATGCCCGTTTATATACCAACCTCAAACGTTTTAACGAAAATTTAGAGCAATTGGTCAGCGATCGCACCCAAGAACTATCTCAGGCACTCACAACCCTTAAAGCAGCTCAAAACGAACTGGTCGCATCCGAAAAAATGGCTGCCTTAGGCAAATTAGTTGCAGGGGTTGCCCATGAAATTAACACACCGATTGGCATTGGGGTTACCGCAGCCTCTTTAATCGCCGATAAAACCCAAGAGCTTGCCCAGATACTTAAAAATGGAACAATGAAACGCTCCGATCTCGAAAAGTTTATGGAAATGGCTCAGCAAAGTAGCGCGATCGTTCAGTCCAACTTAAATCGCGCCGCCGAACTAATTCAAAGTTTTAAACAGGTGGCCGTCGATCAGTCTAGCGAATCGAGGCGACCGTTTGCTCTCAAAGCCTATCTTGAAGATGTTATGGCTAGTCTCCATCCCAAACTCAAGCGCACAAAAATCAACGTCAAAATTCTCTGTGACGACCATATTGAGATCGATAGCTATCCAGGTATGATTTCTCAGATCGTCACCAACCTAGTCATGAATTCATTAA